>NZ_JAALEA010000336.1 GCF_014145145.1 Dietzia cercidiphylli | reverse complement strand
CGGCGCCGGTCACGAGTCGGCCACCGCGCGGTGCCGGGCAGCCTCCCCCGCGAGGCGGCTGCGCAGGAAGTCGTCGACGAGCATCTCGATGTCCGCGGCGGTGAACGGTCGCAGTCCGATCATGCGCGCGAGGACCACCGGCCCGGCGAGCTGGGCCACCGCCAGGTCGCGGTCCCCGGGGATCAGGGTTCCGGCGGACTCGGCGGTGGACAGGACGGCGTGCAGGGGGGCGGCGTAGGAGTCCACGACGCCGCGGCGCAGCTCGCCCACCTCGTCGTCGTCCCCGGCACCCCGGCCCATCGCCAGCCATCCCCACATCGACTGCTGGAGCGGGGCGTCCTGGATCAGGCGCGTCATGGACGTGCACAACTGGACGAGTTGATCGCGCACCGGGGCGTCACTCGGAGGCGGCTCCGGCGCCGGCAGCAGGCGCCGGAACGCCGCCGCGATCAGTGAGTCGGTGGAGGGGAAGTTGCGGTACAGCGTGGTCCGGGCGACGCCGGACACGCGGGTGACCGCGTCCACCGTCACCGCCGCGGCACCACCTGACAGGAGCAGGTCCACCGCGGCGTCCAGGAGTTTTCCCCGCGAGCGGGCGCGGCGCGGATCGGTCGGAGACTGCATGGGTCCATTGTGACGGCCCCCGGTGGGATACGGTGTGGTGACCCGACCGATACCGGCGGTATCGTTTCTTCAGATGTCGCCACACCTCCGACCCCAGGGAGCCGAAGTGCTGGAACTGACCACCGGACGGCGCCGCTGGCTGCTGTTCGTCAACATCGTGGCGGTGTCGCTGGTCGTCGCCACGATGTCCGCGCTGTACACCTCCCTGCCGGACATCGCCGTGGCCACCGGGGCAACCCAGGCCCAGCTCACCTGGATCGTCGATTCCTACACGCTGGCGCTCGCCGCGCTCGTGCTCACCGCAGGCGCCCTGGGCGACCGCTTCGGCCGCCGGGCCACCCTCATCGTGGGGCTGGCCCTGTTCACCGTGTCCTCGGCCCTGCCCATCTGGCTGGACTCGCCGCTCTGGGTGATCGTCCTGCGTGCGGTGGCCGGAGTGGGCGCGGCGTTCGTCATGCCCTCCACGCTCTCGCTGCTCACCGCCAGTTTCCCGTCCGAGCGTCGCGGTTCCGCAGTGGGCATGTGGGCCGGGTTCGCGGGTATCGGCGGGATCGTCGGCCTGCTCAGCTCGGGGGTCATGCTGGAGGTGTGGTCGTGGAAGGCGATCTTCGTGGTCTACTCCGGCATCGGTCTGCTGGTGCTCCTGGCCGCCCTCACGATCGGTGAATCCGTGGCGTCCCGGCACGGGCGGCCGGACGTGCTGGGATCCGTGTTCTCGGCGCTGGCGGTCGGTGGCGTCGTCTTCGGCCTCATCGAGGGCGCGCACACGAGTTTCTCCGACCCCCTCGTCGTCGTCACCCTCATCGTGGCCGCGGTGAGCCTGCTGGCCTTCGTCCTGGTCGAACTCCGTGCCACCGATCCCCTTCTCGACGTGCGGTACTTCCGCCGGCGGGGCTTCGCCACGGGTTCCATCTCCGTCGGGATGCAGTTCCTGACGATCTTCGGGTTCTTCCTGCTGATCGTGCAGTACCTGCAGTTGGTCAAGGGGTACGACCCGATCGCCGCCTCCCTGGCGTTGGCTCCGATGGCGCTGCCGGTCCTGCTCTTCTCACTGGTCTCGCCCCGCATCACCGCCGTGGTCGGACTGCGGGTCGTCTCCGTGGTGGGCGTCGGCGCGATCGCGGCCGGGATGATCCTGCTCTCCCGGCTGGGTGTCGACTCCACGTACTGGGACATCATGTGGCCGATGCTCGCGGCGGGCGTGGGTCTGGGGCTCTCGACGGCGCCGGCGACCTCGGCGATCGTCTCCGACATCTCCGTCGACGAACAGGGGGTGGCCGCCGCCGTCAACGACGCGATGCGCGAGGTGGGAGCCGCGATCGGCATCGCGCTCTCGGGCAGCATCCTGGCCGGCCGCTACGCCACCGGGATCGTCGACGTCCTGCCCGGCGTGCCCGAGTCCGGGCGTCAGGCGGTGGAGAGCTCGTTCGCCGGCGCGGTGGAGTTCGTCGCCGTGGCCGGGCCGGCGCTCCAGGGGATAGTCGACGCCGCCGCCGACGTCTTCGTGACCGGGATCTCCGACGCACTGTTCGCGCTGGGGCTGGTCGCGGCGGGCGCTGCGGTGGTGCTGCTGTTCGTGGCCCCCGGGCGGGGTTACGTCCCCCACGGCGAATCGGAGACGGGGGATGCGGCTGCGGCTGCGGCTGCTGCTGCTACTACGGGGGACGCCGGGGTCGCCGGCGGTTCCGAACCCGCCTCGATGGCATCCGCTTCCGCGCCTGCCCGCAACCGGGGGACCCGCCCCCGACCATGAACACGCGCGTGCGCGGTGGTGCACGCGAGAGTGCAGCGGCTGAGGCGTACGGCGGGCGCACGAGCGGATGCACAGATGCGCGGCGTGCCGCTGCGCTCGCTAGCGCTCGCTCCGCGGCTC
>NZ_JAALEA010000335.1 GCF_014145145.1 Dietzia cercidiphylli | reverse complement strand
GGCGTCCCCGGTGCCGCGGAGCGCGGTGGCCGCATCCGTCAGCAGCGTGGCCCGGTCGGGGTCACCCGACGCGGTCGCCTGTGCGGCGCCGGCGTCCAGGACCCGGGCGCCCACCTCGAACTCGTTGCCCAGGACGTCGGCGCCCTGGCCCGCGTCCATCTTCTTGACGATGCCGCTGTTCCACGTGGCGAACGGGTCCGACCAGGCCTCGACACGGAACGACCACATCCCGGGGGCGTCGGTGGTGAGCAGCGCGTGGACGGTGTCCGCCTCCGCCCCGGGGGACATGGTCGTCCGGGAGGAGGCCCCACCGGGACGGCGGACCACCAGGCTCGCCGACAGCGCGTCGTGGCCCTCCCGCCACACGGTCGCCGAGATCGGCACCACCTCACCCACGACCGACTTGGCGGGGAACCTCCCGCAGGAGACCAGGGGGCGGACCTCGTCGATGGCCAGACGGTCGTTCACGTCGGTGCTCCTCTCGGCTGCGGGCTCCGGGGTGCGGACGCCTCTACGCACACGACGCTATCGAAGCGGGCGTCGATCGGGGAGGGGCGTCGCGCCGGTGTTCACGCGCACGAGCCGTGTTCCTCGCCACCCGGCCACCGGATAGGGGGTTAGATGGGGTCCGTGAGAACGCCTATCGAGACCGATCCCGACCTCGTCCTGGACCTGACCGACGTCTCGCTCCGGAGGGACGGGCGGACGCTGGTGGGCCCCGTCACCTGGCAGGTCGAGTTGGACGAGCGGTGGGTCGTCCTGGGCCCCAACGGTGCGGGCAAGACCTCGCTGCTCCGGATCGCCTCGGCTCTCGAGTACCCGAGCACCGGTTCGGCGGTGATCCTGGGGGAGCAACTGGGTCGCACCGAGGTCACCGAGCTCCGCAGCCGGGTGGGCCTGTCGTCCGCCGCTGTGGCCGGCCGGATCCCCGGCGACGAGGTGGTCAAGGACCTGGTGGTCTCCGCCGGGTACGCCGTGCTGGGCCGGTGGCGGGAGGCGTACGACCAGGCCGACTTCGACCGCGCGGCGGACACGCTGGAGATGATCGGCGGAGAGCACCTGGCCGACAGGACCTGGGGGACCCTCTCGGAGGGTGAGCGCAAGCGGGTGCTGATCGCCCGCGCGATGATGACCGACCCGGAGCTGCTCCTGCTCGACGAGCCGGGGGCGGGGCTGGACCTGGGGGGCCGGGAGGATCTGGTCGCCCGTCTGGCGGACATGGCCCTCGACCCCGACGCGCCCGCCACCGTCCTGGTGACCCACCACGTGGAGGAGATACCCCCGGGTTTCACCCACGCGATGCTCCTCGCGGAGGGAGGGGTCACGGCCACCGGCCTGATCGACGACGTG
>NZ_JAALEA010000334.1 GCF_014145145.1 Dietzia cercidiphylli | reverse complement strand
CGCGACCCGGGGGCTCTCGTCATACCACCCCACCCACGTGCGTGGCAGGCTGCAGGCGAGCTTGCAGGCCTGCGGACGAGGACCGGGCCCGTCTCCGGCTCGGGTGACCGGCGGACCGGAGGGAGTCGGCCTCGGGTTCGGACTGGCTGGCGTGGTCGGGGCCGCCGTGGTCTCGGATCTGGAGGATGAGAGAGGTGCCGACGGGGTGGACAAGCGACTGAATCGGCTCACCCTCGAGCGTCGGCAGGTGTGGATCTATGTCGCGGCCATCGCCGCGGGTCTCGCATCGGGGAGCGCCATCCCGGCGACGGCGTCGATGGCCGAGGTGCTGCTGTGGCCGGTTCTCGCCCTGTTGCTCTATGCCACGTTCCTCCAGGTGCCGGTGCTGCACCTGATCTCCGCCTCGCGCGACCTCCGGTTCTCCGGAGTGGTCCTGTTGGGCAACTTCGTACTCATGCCCCTGATCGTGTGGGCGATGGTGTCTCTCCTTCCCGCCGACCCCGCGATCCGTCTGGGCGTGTTGCTGGTGTTGCTCGTGCCGTGCACCGACTGGTTCATCGCCTTCACCCAGCTCGCCGGCGGGGATGTGCCCCGGGCCGCCGCGGTGACCCCCGTCAACCTTGTTCTACAGCTGCTCCTGCTTCCTCTTTATCTGCTGCTCATGGCGCGGGAGGAGGTCACAGGGTTGATCACGCTCAACGTGGTCGCGCCGGCGCTGCTGATCGTCGCCGTGCCCCTGATCGCGTCGACGCTCACGCAGTGGTGGGTCGATGCCCGCCCGGGGCGTCTTGTGGTGCGTGATCGATGGGCCTGGGCACCGGTTCCGCTGCTCGCTGGTGTCGTGTTTCTCGTCGCCACGGCTCAGGTGGATACCGTGCTCGGTGCGCTGAACGTTCTCCCGGTCGTCGTCCCGGTCTTCGTGGCGTTCCTGCTCGCGGCCGCGCTCACCGCCAAGGCTCTGGCGGTCTCGTTCTCTCTCCCGCCCCGACAGGCCCGGACACTCGCCTTCGGACTCGGGACCCGGAATTCGTTTGTCGTCCTTCCGCTGGCGCTCGCACTGCCTGAGGGGTTCGAGGTGGCGGCAGTGGTGATCGTGGCACAGACCCTGGTCGAGCTCCTCGGCATGATCGCCTTCCTCTGGCTGATTCCGGTGGTCTTCAGGACCGACCAGCGGTCCGCCGACGGGGGACTGTGAGGACCACCGTGTCGACGGGTCCCGGGGCGGCGGATGTGGCCACCGCACCTATCTGCGCTCGGCTGGTGCGAGGGCGGAGCGACGGTTGTCCACGGTGGTGCCGGCACACTCCACCGAGAGCCTGCTGCGTGTGTCACACGATGGCGTCGAGGGCGTGGGGCAGCGTCGTGACTCCGTCGGTCGCGAGGAAGTGGCCCGCTCCCGGGACGACCTGAGCCGACGTGCCGAGAAGACCGGCCAGGCGGTCTGTGAGGTCGACAGGAACATGATCGTCGTCGTCGGAACGCAAGATGGTGAGCGACCCGGCCCTCTCTCGGATCCCGGACAGGTCCACGCCGTCACCGATGAAGTCGTCCAGTTCGGGTAGCCCCGGCAACGGGTCGACGAATCCCGAGACGAGCACGAGACCGCCCACCTCCCACGGTCCCGTCAGGGAGGCGAGGTGGCGCAGAACGGTGAGGCAACCGAGGCTGTGGGCGACCACGATCGTGTCTCTCCCCGGGATACCGAGCTCTTCTGCGGCGGTAGCCGCCCACCGGTCCGGAGATGGGGACGTGGACTCCGGCAAGGCGGGTACTCGTGTGGGGACCCCCGCGTGTTCGAGCTGTTCTGCGAGCCACCCGAACCAATGGTCCGCGGGCGTCGCACCGTACCCGTGGAAGATCACGGCCTGGGTGGTTCTTACCGACGTCATGCCACCGAACGGCAGACCGTGCCGCAAGGGAGGGTGAGTACAGCCCTGGCGGCCTGGGTGTCGTTCCACTCCTCCGCACCGGCTCGCGGCCGGGGATCACCGAGGGGAGTGTCCGACCGTTGCTCGGGTTCAGTCCGAGCGCGGGGCAGTTGCTCACCTGCTCGCGTTGATGCATCAGTGTGCTGCCGGGTTCGGTGTCCGGCGGGCACCGGAGACCGGGCCGTGATGCTCGGACCTGACTTCCACAAGTTGACGCTGTTCTAGGG
>NZ_JAALEA010000333.1 GCF_014145145.1 Dietzia cercidiphylli | reverse complement strand
ACGAGGTCGCCGGGTCCGGCCCGGTGCCGGTCCACCGCGTCCACGGCGACCTGCACCTGGGCCAGACCCTGCGGGCCCCGGACCGCTGGATCATCATCGACTTCGAGGGCGAGCCGGCCGCCCCGCTGGCCGAACGCCGGGTGCCGGACTCCCCCGCCCGCGACGTGGCGGGGATCCTGCGCAGCCTCGACTACGCCGCCCAGCACACGCTGGTGGGGGTCGACGACCGGCAGTTGCGGTTCCGGGCCCGCGAGTGGCGGGACCGTAACGTCGACGCCTTCTGCGCCGGGTACGCCGAGGTGAGCGACTCGGACCCCCGCGACTCCGGTGCGCTCCTCCGGGCGTACACGCTGGACAAGGCCCTCTACGAGGTGGTGTACGAGTCGCGCAACCGGCCCAGCTGGGTGGGGGTCCCGCTGGGCGCGGTCGAGCGCATCCTCGCGACGGACTAGCGCCGTGCCGTCAGCTCGCGGGCAGCTGGTCCTTGGCCCACTTGTAGTCGGCCTTGCCCGCGGGCGAGCGGCGGATCTCGGGCACGTCGACGATCACCTTGGGGACCTTGTAGTTGGCCAGTGACTGACGCAGGAACTCGGACAGCTCGTCCTGCTCCACCGACTGCCCCTCGCGGAACGAGACCACGGCGGCGACCTTCTGGCCGTAGCGCGGGTCCGGCGCCCCGGCGACGAGCGCGTCGTGCACGGCCGGGTGCGCCTTGAGCGCCTGCTCGACCTCCTCCGGGAAGACCTTCTCGCCGCCGGTGTTGATGCACCCCGAACCGCGGCCGAGGAACACGATGGTGCCGTCCTCGCGGAGCTGTCCCATGTCGCCCAGGACCGAGACGCGTCGACCGTCGACCACGGGGAACGTCTTGGCGGTCTTCTCCGGGTCGTTCCAGTAACCGATCGGCAGGTGACCGCGGCGGACGATGTAGCCGATCTCGTCCGAGCCCGGCTCGATGGGATGGAAGTCCTCGTCGACCAGGCCGAGCTTCGGGCTGGCCGGGATGGTCATCTCGCCGGACTCGCTCATCCCGAGCTCGCCGTCGTTGCCGGCCTCCGAGGCGCCGAAGTTGTCGCGGATGATGATGTTGGGCAGCACCTCGAGCACGCGCTCGCGGCTGGACTTGGACCAGATGCCGCCGCCGGAGGCCATC
Organism: Dietzia cercidiphylli; assembly: GCF_014145145.1. Lineage (GTDB taxonomy): Bacteria > Actinomycetota > Actinomycetes > Mycobacteriales > Mycobacteriaceae > Dietzia > Dietzia natronolimnaea. The sequence continues at coordinate 1,313 of NZ_JAALEA010000333.1, read as the reverse complement.
ATGAACAGGGTGCTGAAGTCCATGGTCTCGGTGCCCTTGACCAGCTCGTCCGTCAGCGGCACCGCCATGCCGTCGCCGACGAACATGAGGATGTGCGCCTTGTGCTCGGCGGTCGCCCGGATGATCTCCGCCGCGTCGAACTCGCGGAACATGATGAGGTGGCCGCCGAGGTTCACGAAGGTCAGCAGCGTGAACAGGCCCGCACCGTGCATGAGCGGGGCCGAGATGACCACCTTCATCCCGCCGTCGGGCGAGACGTTGTCGGCGACCTCGGCGGGGCTGTGCCGCTTGTCACCGTAGGGGTTGCCCCCGGACAGGCACGCGTAGAAGTAGTCCGACATGTGCCACTGCACGCCCTTGGGGAAGCCGGTGGTCCCGCCGGTGTAGACGATCCAGTGGTCGTCGCCGCGGACGGGCTCGAAGTCCCGCTCCGCCGACTGTGCCGGCCACTCGGTGTCCCCGTCGACCACCGTCAGGCCCTTCTCGGCACACGCCGAGGCCAGGACCTCCGGGACGCCGCCGAACACGATCACGGTACGCACGGTCTCGAGCTTCGGGACCGCTGCGGCCATGGTCTCGGCGAACTCGGCGTCGACCAGCACGGCGATCGACTTGGAGTCGTTGAACAGGTAGACCAACTCGGGCGCGGTGTACCGGTAGTTCACGTTGATCCCGGCCACCCGGGTCTTCATGCACCCGATGATGGCCGCCATGTGCGCGGTGCTGTTCTTCATGTAGAGCGCGACGTGGCTGAGCGGCTCCGCACCGTGGGCGCGGAGCAGGTGCCCCATCTGGTTGGCGAGATCGTCGACCTGACGGTAGGTGTAGTCGACGCCGTCCATGGTCAGCAGTGCGTTGTCCGGGATCTTGTCGGCGACGGCCTCGAACACCGCGGCCTCGTTCATCTCCGGGTTGGTTCCGGCGAGCGGATCGGTCGAATGGTCAGCAGCTTCGGTCATGGCAGAATCCTTCGCGAGGGCGGACGAAATGTGGCTGTCCTCACATTGTGACCTGAACTTGTTCTCATGTCCAGACGGCACCCTGATCAGGTCAAACTCTCAATAAGTAGAACGAGTTCTAGAGAAGTTCGTGTCCATGGCAACGATTCTGCGTGACCCCACGCCCCCGAGCGCCTACATTTTGGACATGAGTTCACGGCGGTCCCCGCAGAGCGGCGCGCCCTACGACGGGGGCCTGATGCTGCCCCACGCCACCCGGACGGGGAGCGTCCCGGTGGACGGTCGCCGATCGGCCGCGCCGGAGGCGGATCGGCCCTCCGGCCGGAGGCCGGTGCTGACGGGCCCCGGGGCGCA
>NZ_JAALEA010000332.1 GCF_014145145.1 Dietzia cercidiphylli | reverse complement strand
GTCCGGCCGGACCGCTGCCCGCGTGCCGGCCACCGGCTCCGGCTCCGTCGCCGTCTCCGTCGCCCTGATCGCCGGTACCGAGGATCGCATCGACGAGGGCATCCGCCCGGTGCTGCTGGCGGGTACGGGGATGCGGGTCGTACGCCGGCCCGGTGCCGGTGCGGACGGCCTCGATCCGGGCCCGCTTCTCGCGATCGAACCGCTCCCCGGCGGTGTGCCCGAGCGCCTCGTGGATCGCGGACGCCTCGGTCGAGGTGAGGTGCGCACGGAGCTCGGCCATGCCGTCCACCCCGCGCCGGACGCTGACCCGACGCTCACACGCCGCGGCAGCACGCCGGGCCAGGACCCCTTCCGGGTCGAAGTCCGCGATGATGCTGTCGGTCTTGGCCAGGATCGCGTTGCGGCCGGGTCGCTCGCCGGCGTCGACGGAGTCCAGCAGCCAGTCCACGACCAGTCGGTGCACAGCGTCCAGGACGGAGGGATCGACTGTCCGCATCTGCCGGACGAGCATCCCCGCCGTGCGCTCGTCCAGCAGGCCGGACCCCATCGCCTCGACGATCCTCGGGAAGCTGATGACGAGATCCCGGGCCAGCGTGAGCATCGCTGACGCGCGGTGGTGATGAACACCGTAGGTGGCGACCAGTTCCGCACAGGCGACGTCGAACGGGTCGAGCACCGCGTGGTCGCGCGGGCGCTCTGGCCCGTCGGGGTCGTAGTACCCGGCCTCGACGTCTCGGGCGAACTGCTGCTCCTCGCACAGTGCCAGGAGATCGTGGCAGGCCTGCAGACGGGCGGCAGCGGCGCGGTTCTCCGTGCGGAGGGCGTCGAGGGCGGCCAGGCCGGCCGCCGCGATCCCCGAACCGTGTTCTGCCGACATCCGGCTCCCCCTTCTGCGATAGCGAGGCGATCGCTCGTGTGTTCGATAGGGAAACACTAGCAACGGGGTACGACATGGTGGTTCGACCACGACCGATGCGAATGACGCGCCGGGGCGCCGGGCGCCGGGCGCCGGGGCGGCGGGGCGGC
>NZ_JAALEA010000331.1 GCF_014145145.1 Dietzia cercidiphylli | reverse complement strand
GGCCGAACACGACGCCGTCGCCGGGAGCGGGGACGCCGCCGGGGCGGGACTCGTCCTGAGATCGGACGCCCAGCGGGCGGACTCCGAACTGCGGCGTCGCTTCCCCTCGGCGGTCCGCGGTGCACGGCGGCGGGTGGGCACCTCGGGGATCGAGGAGGGGCGTCGCCTGGGCGGATCGGTGGACCTCGGCCAGAGCCGCTTCCGCGGCGGACGGCGTCAGCTCGGTGCGTGACCTGTCCGGGACGGTCGAGGGCGGCGCGCCGGTGTGCAAAAGATTGCAAGGTGATGCATACTTGTGCGCATGGCAATCAAGGTAGCGGTCGCAGGTGCGTCGGGTTACGCGGGCGGGGAGTTCCTCCGCCTGCTGCTCGGGCACCCCGCGCTCGTGTCGGGTGAGATGGAGATCGGGACCCTGGCCGCGGGGTCCAACGCCGGGCAGCCGTTGGTCGAGCACCATCCCCATCTCCTGCCGCTCGCGGACCGCGTCCTGGTCGAGACCAGTGCGGACACCCTGGCCGGGCACGACGTCGTGGTCCTGGGACTGCCGCACGGGCACTCCTCGGCGATCGCCGAGCAGTTGGGGCCAGACGTCCTCGTCGTCGACCTGGGCGCGGACTTCCGGCTGTCCGACGCCTCGGACTGGGAGTCCTACTACGGGTCCGCGCACGCCGGCACCTGGCCGTACGGTCTGCCAGAACTCCCCGGCGCGCGTGAGGCGCTGCGGTCGACCCGCCGGATCGCGGTGCCCGGGTGCTTCCCCACGGGGGCGAGCATCGCGCTGTTCCCGGCGGTGGCGGCCGGACTGGTCGACGCGTCGGGGATCACGATCGTCTCGGTCACCGGCGCCTCGGGCGCGGGGAAATCCGCCAAGGTGCCGATGCTCGCCTCGGAGGTCATGGGCTCGGCAAAAGCGTACGGCGTCACGACCCACCGTCACGCGCCCGAGATCACCCAGAACCTGCGGGCGGTCACCCAGTCGCAGGTGTCGGTGAGCTTCACCCCTGTCCTGGCCCCGATGGCACGGGGAATCCTCACCACCGCGGTCGCCCCGACCACCGCCACGGCGGGGGAGTTGCGGCGGGTGTACGCCGACGCCTTCGACGACGAACCCTTCGTCCACGTGCTCCCCGAGGGCGTGCAGCCGATGACCGCCTCGGTCCTCGGGTCCAACGCCGTGCAGCTCGGCATCGAGGTCGACGAGCGGGCGGGGCGCGCGGTGTTCACCGCGGCGATCGACAACCTCGCCAAGGGCACCGCCGGTGGCGCCATCCAGTCGATGAACCTCGCACTCGGACTCCCCGAGACCGCCGGACTCAGCACGGTCGGCCTCGCCCCGTGAGTGCGGGCATCCTGTCCGGCGCGGTGTCCGGTGGGCGCACCCACGGTCTCGAGTCGTGGTCTGATCCGGTGCGCAACGACGCGGTGGTCTGGGCGGCTCCCGCGGGCGCGACGTCCGTGCTGGAGGTCGACGGCGAGGGGGCCGACGCCGCGGAGTTGCGGTGGAGCACCCTGAGCGCCGAGGTCCCGTCGATCCGCGGGGTCGTCCTGCTCGACGGTCCCGGTGCCGGTGAGCCCGGCGAGGACTTCACGTTCACCCACTGCGTCGCCGAGGACGTTGCCCGGTTCGTCAGCGCCCGGTCGGGTGCCGAGGTCGGACCGATCGAGGTGCTCGTCTTCCGACCGGACACCGATCACGAGCCGTGGCCGGAACCCGCACCCACGGCGGAGGGAGTGGAGTTCCGGTTCCGCCACCGCGGCGGTGCCGACGTCCGCCTGACCCTGACCGTTCCCGACCAGCCCGGAGAGGCCTGACATGACCACCGAGATGAACGACGGGTCGACCGAGTTGACGCCGTTCGTCCGTGCCCACGTCCTCGCCGAGGCGCTGCCGTGGCTGCAGAAGTTCCACCACAAGATCGTCGTGGTCAAGTACGGCGGCAACGCGATGGTCGACGACCAGCTCAAGGCGGCGTTCGCGGCCGACATGGTGTTCCTCCGGACCTGCGGTCTCAAGCCGGTGGTGGTCCACGGGGGCGGTCCCCAGATCACGTCGATGCTCGGCCGCCTGGGGATGGAGGGCGAGTTCCGCGGGGGATTCCGGGTGACCACGCCCGAGGTCATGGACATCGTCCGCATGGTGCTGTTCGGCCAGGTTGGCCGCGAGCTGGTGGGGCTCATCAACGCGCACGGCCCCTACGCGGTCGGGATCTCCGGAGAGGACGCCGGTCTGTTCACCGCCGTCCGGCGGACGGCGATGGTCGACGGGGAGCCGACCGACATCGGGCTGGTCGGCGACGTCGAGTCGGTCGACCCCGGTGCCGTCCTGGACCTCATCGAGGCCGGCCGGATCCCCGTCGTGTCCACCATCGCACCGGATGCCGACGGCACCGTCCACAACATCAACGCCGATTCCGCCGCCGGTGCGCTGGCCACCGCGCTCGGCGCCGAGAAGCTCGTCGTCCTCACCGACGTGGAGGGGTTGTACACCGACTGGCCGGACCGGTCCTCGTTGGTCACGCACCTCGGGACCGGGCCGCTCGCGCGGCTGCTCCCGTCGCTCGAGAGCGGGATGGTCCCCAAGATGGAGGCGTGTCTTCGTGCGGTGCAGGGCGGGGTGCGGGCGGCCCACGTCATCGACGGGCGCGTCGAACACTCCGTGCTGCTCGAGGTTCTCACCGAGGGCGGCATCGGCACCATGGTCACCGAGGGTGACCACGAGATCCGCACGCCGGCAGGAGGCGCGAGATGACCGGGACCGACACCACGTCCCTCACCGCACGGTGGGACAGCGCGCTCATGCGCAACTACGGCACCCCTCCGCTCGAGCTGGTCTCGGGCCGGGGCGTCACCGTCACCGCCGCCGACGGCCGCGAGTACGTGGACCTGCTCGGCGGGATCGCGGTCAACTCACTCGGCCACGCGCACCCGGCGGTGGTCGACGCCGTCAGTCGACAGGTCGCCGAGCTCGGGCACGTGTCCAACCTCTACATCCACCCGACGGTGGTGGCGCTGGCCGAGCGACTCGAGTCGCTGCTGGCGGTGGACGAGCCCGTCCGCGCCTTCTTCTGCAACTCGGGCGCCGAGGCCAACGAGGCCGCGTTCAAGATCGCCCGTCGGACGGGCCGTTCGCGGATCCTCGCCGCGGAGAACGGTTTCCACGGCAGAACCATGGGTGCGCTCGCGATGACGGGCCAACCCGCCAAACGTGAGCCGTTCGACCCGATGCCCGCAGGGGTCGAGTTCTTCCCCTACGGCGACACCGCCGCGCTCACCGCTCTCGTCGAACAGGCTCCCGCGGACACGGCCGCCGTGATCGTCGAGCCGGTCCAGGGCGAGGGAGGGGTCGTCGAACCCCCCGAGGACTTCCTGGCCGACGTGCGATCGTTGTGCAGCGAGCACGGGATCCTCATGATCGTCGACGAGGTCCAGACCGGGATCGGTCGTACCGGGGCGGTGTTCGCCACGCGGCGGGCCGGCGTGGTCCCCGACGTGATCACCCTGGCCAAGGGCCTGGGGGGCGGGCTGCCGATCGGTGCCTGCCTGGCGGTCGGTGCGGCCGGGGACCTGCTCACCGCGGGTCAGCACGGCACCACGTTCGGCGGTAACCCCGTCGCGTGCGCGGCCGCCCTGGCCGTCCTCGACACGATCGAGGCCGATGACCTGATCGCGCACGTCGACCGACTCGGGAAGATCATCGCGGCGGAGATCGAGTGCCTGGACCACCCGCTGGTCGACCACGTGCGGGGGAGGGGGCTGCTGCTCGGCGTCGTGCTCACCGCCCCGCTCGCCAAGGCCGTGGAGGGGGCGGCCCGGGAGGCCGGGTACCTCGTCGGCGCCACCACCGCGGACGTGGTCCGACTCGCCCCGCCGTTCGTGCTGACCGAGCAGCAGGTCGCCCGGTTCGTCGCCGGGCTCCCGGGCATCCTCGACGCCGCGACCCCGAAGGAGTCCACCTCATGACCTCGGCATCATCGTCAGCATCATCGTCGGTGCGGCACTTCCTGAGGGACGACGACCTCAGCCCCGCGGAGCAGGCCGAGGTCCTCGATCTGGCGATGCGGCTCAAGGCCGCCCCGTTCTCGGCCCGCCCGCTCGAAGGGCCGCGGTCGGTCGCCGTGATCTTCGACAAGACCTCCACGCGGACCCGGTTCTCGTTCGACGCGGGCATCGCCCAACTCGGTGGGAACGCCATCGTGGTGGACTCCGGATCCACCCAGATGGGCAAGGGTGAGACCCTCTCCGACACGGCGAGGGTGATGTCGCGCTACGTCGAGGCGATCGTCTGGCGCACCTACTCGCAGGACGGGCTCGCCGAGCTCGCCGCGCACTCGGACGTGCCCGTCGTCAACGCCCTGACCGACGAGTTCCACCCGTGCCAGATCCTCGCGGACCTGCTCACCATCCGCGAGAACTTCGGTCGCACCGCCGGCCTGCGCGCGGTGTATCTCGGCGACGGTGCGAACAACATGGGGCACTCGTATCTGCTCGGGTTCGCGACCGCGGGAATGCACATCACCATCGCCGCGCCGGAGGGATACCAACCGACGGGGCAGGTGGTGTCGGACGCCGAGCGCGTGGCGGCGGGGACCGGTGGCTCCGTGAGGATCACGACCGACGTCGACTCGGCGGTGGCCGGGGCGGACGTCCTCATCACGGACACCTGGGTGTCGATGGGGATGGAGGACTCGGCGACCGACCGGCTCCGCGACCTGGCCGGTTACCAGTTGGGCCAGGAGTCCGTCGACAGGGCGTCCGACGACGTGATCGTCCTGCACTGCCTTCCCGCCTACCGCGGCAAGGAGATCGCGGCCGAGGTCATCGACGGCCCCCGCAGCCGCGTGTTCGACGAGGCCGAGAACCGGCTCCACGCGCAGAAGGCGCTGCTCGTGTGGCTCATGGAGCGGTCGTGATGACGGTGGGGACGGTCAGCAGGACCGCCAGGCACGCCCGGATCGCCGAGATCCTCCAGCGCCGACCCGTCCGGAGCCAGACCGAACTGGCGGAGGCCCTGGCCGAGGAGGGCATCGCGGTCGCGGTGGCCACCCTGAGCCGGGATCTCGACGAGCTCGGGGCCGTCAAGCTCCGGGCCGCCGACGGAGGCGCGGGCCGTTACATCATCCCGGAGGACGGCAGCCGGGCCCCGGGGATCCCCGGGGGCACGGACAGGCTCGGCAGGCTGCTCGGCGACCTGCTGGTCTCGGCGGACCACAGTGGCAACATCGCGGTCCTGAGGACCCCGCCCGGCGCCGCGAACTTCCTGGCGAGCGCCCTGGACCGCGCCAACCTCGACGACGTGGTGGGGACCATCGCCGGGGATGACACCATATTCGTGATGGCCCGTGAACCCGTCGGAGGCGCCGAGCTCGCGGACCGGCTCGCCTCCCTCGCCCGACGCCCACTCTGACATCCACGACCCCAACCCAGACCTTAGAGATCCGAACCATCAAGGAGCACACCATGTCCGATCGCGTAGTCCTCGCCTACTCCGGCGGCCTCGACACCTCTGTCGCCATCAGCTGGATCGGCAAGGAGACCGGAGCCGAGGTCGTCGCCGTCGCCATCGACCTGGGTCAGGGCGGTGAGGACATGGAGGTCATCCGGCAGCGCGCACTGGATTGCGGCGCCGTCGAGTCGATCGTCGTGGACGCCCGCGACGAGTTCGCCGACGAGTACTGCGCCCCCACGATCAAGGCCAACGGGATGTACATGCGGGAGTACCCGCTGGTCTCGGCGATCTCCCGCCCGCTGATCGTCAAGCACCTGGTCACGGCGGCCAAGATGCACGGCGGTACCTCCGTCGCGCACGGCTGCACCGGCAAGGGGAACGACCAGGTCCGCTTCGAGGTGGGCTTCGGTGCGCTCGCCCCGGACCTCGAGGTGATCGCCCCGGTCCGCGACTACGCCTGGACGCGTGAGAAGGCCATCGAGTTCGCGGAGCAGAACGAGATCCCCATCAACGTGACCAAGAAGTCCCCGTTCTCGATCGACCAGAACGTCTGGGGCCGCGCGGTGGAGACCGGTTTCCTCGAGGACCTGTGGAACGCCCCCACGAAGGACGTCTACGACTACACCGAGGACCCGACCCTCAACTTCGCCGCTCCCGACGAGGTCACCGTCACCTTCTCGGAGGGCATCCCGGTGGCGATCGACGGGCGCAAGGTCTCCGTGCTCGAGGCCATCGTGGAGCTCAACCGCCGGGGCGGGGCCCAGGGCGTGGGGCGGCTGGACATGGTCGAGGACCGGCTCGTCGGTATCAAGAGCCGCGAGGTGTACGAGGCGCCGGGAGCGATGATCCTCATCACCGCGCACAAGGCGCTCGAGGACGTCACCCTCGAGCGTGAGCTGGCGCGGTACAAGTCCGGGGTCTCCGACCAGTGGTCGAACGCGGTCTATGACGGCCTGTGGTTCTCCCCGCTGAAATACGCCCTCGACGCCTTCATCGACAACACCCAGCAGCACGTCTCCGGGGACATCCGGATGGTCCTGCACGGTGGTTCCATCGTCGTCAACGGTCGTCGTTCCGACTCCTCGCTCTACGACTTCAACCTCGCGACCTATGACGAGGGGGACTCGTTCGACCAGAGCTACGCCAAGGGCTTCGTGAACCTCCACGGTCTGAGCTCCAAGATCGCCGCCAAGCGGGACCTCGGGCTGTGAGCGACGCCGACCGGCAGGACGAACGGCACGGCACCAACGCCGGAGCGCTGTGGGGCGGACGCTTCGCGGGCGGGCCCGCGGAGGCGATGGCCGCGCTGAGCAAGTCCACGCACTTCGACTGGGAGCTGGCTCCGTACGACATCAGGGCCTCCAAGGCCCACTCCAGGGTTCTGCACCGCGCGGGGTTGCTCTCCGGTGCGGACCTCGACGCGATGCTGGACGGTCTGGACCGCCTGGCCGCGGACATCGATTCCGGCGCGTTCGTCCCCGCAGAATCGGACGAGGACGTTCACGGTGCCCTCGAACGCGGTCTGATCGACCGGGTGGGGGTCGAGGTGGGTGGGCGCCTTCGTGCCGGCCGGTCCCGCAACGACCAGGTCGCGACGCTGTTCCGGATGTGGTTGCGTGACGCGGTGCGTGAGGTGGCCGGGGGTGTGCTCGACGTGGTCGACGCTCTCGTGGCGCAGGCGGACGAGCACCCCGAGACCGTGATGCCGGGCAAGACGCACTTCCAGGCGGCTCAGCCGATCCTGCTCTCGCACCAGCTGCTGGCCCACGCGCAGCCGTTGCTGCGGGACGTCGATCGGATCCGGGACCTGGACCGCCGTCTCGCGGTGTCTCCGTACGGTTCGGGCGCTCTGGCCGGTTCGTCCCTCGGACTTGACCCGGACGCGATCGCGGCGGAGCTCGGGTTCGATCGCGCGGCGGACAACTCGATCGATGCGACGAGCTCGCGGGACTTCGCCGCCGAGGCGGCCTACGTCCTCGCGCAGATCGCGGTCGATCTCTCCCGGCTGGCGGAAGAGGTGATCGCCTGGTCGACCCCGGAGTTCGGATACGTGACCCTGGCCGACGAGTGGTCGACCGGTAGTTCGATCATGCCGCAGAAGAAGAACCCGGACGTCGCGGAACTGATGCGCGGGAAGACGGGTCGGTTGATCGGCAACCTGACCGGACTGCTCGCCACCCTCAAGGCCCAGCCGTTGGCCTACAACCGGGATCTGCAGGAGGACAAGGAACCGGTCTTCGACTCGGTCGCCCAGCTCTACCTGCTCCTCCCCGCGATGGCGGGGATGGTCTCGACCCTGGAGTTCCACCCGGAGCGCCTCGCCGCGCTCGCCCCGGCCGGATACACACTGGCCACCGACATCGCGGAGTGGATGGTCCGTCAGGGCGTGCCGTTCCGCGTCGCCCACGAGGCGGCCGGGGAGTGCGTGCGGGTGGCCGAGGCCCGCGGCGTCGGGCTGGACGAGCTGACCGACGACGAGTTGGCGGCCGTCGACCCGGCGCTGACGCCCGACGTCCGCGATGTGCTCACCGTGACGGGATCCATCGCGTCACGGAGTGCACGGGGCGGTACCGCCGGCACCGCAGTGGCCGACCAGCGGCGGCGGCTGGGAGAGATCCGTGACGAGCTCGCCCACTGGGTAGGGTGAGCGCCATGTCCGCCATCGATGACCGTCTGTTGGAGATCCTCGCCTGTCCCGAGGACAAGGGTCCGCTCCTCCTGGCGGGAGACGACACGCTGTACAACCCCCGCCTCCGCCGCGCGTACAGGATCGACGGCGGCATCCCGGTCCTGCTGGTGGAGGAGTCACGTCAGGTGGATGACGCCGAGCACGTGGACCTGCTCGCCCGTGCGGGCGGCGCTCCGCAGGAGTGACCCGACCGGACACCGGTCCGGGGCAGTTCCGGGCGCTGCTCCGCGACGCCCACCCGGCCGATGCCGCACGGGCACTGCTCGGGGGTGTCCTGACCCATGGTCCGGTCTCGGTGCGGGTGGTGGAGGTGGAGGCCTACGGCGGACCGGTCGACTCGCCCCACCCGGATCCCGCCGCCCACACCTGGCCGGGTCCGACCCCGCGGAACGAGGTGATGTTCGGCGACGCCGGTCACATGTACGTCTACCTGAGCCACGGGATCCACCGGTGTGTCAACATCACCTGCCGTCCCGCGGGCGAGGGCGGCGGGGTGCTGCTGCGAGCCGGGCGGGTGGAGGGCGGACACCGGGTGGTGGACGACCGCCGGCCCGGGATACCCGTCGAGCGCGCGGCTCGCGGGCCGGGCAATCTCGGCAAGGTGCTGGGCATCGAGCTGTCCTACCGGGGCATGGACGTCCTCGACCCGTCGTCGTCGGTCACATTCCGCGCCGATCCGGTAGCCGAGTCGCAGATCCGGTCCGGTCCCAGGGTGGGTGTCTCCCGTGAGGCGGACAGACCCTGGCGGTTCTGGCTCGCGGGCGCCCGGGAGGTCTCCTCCTACCGGCGCAGTCCACGCGCGCCGAGGGTGACGCACCCCGCCCCGTGGTAGCCCACCACGTCGATGGGGAACAATGGCGTGCGTGACTTCCAACATCCTCGAAGACCTGCAGTGGCGGGGGCTCATCGCGCAGTCGACCGACCTCGACTCGCTCCGTGCCCATCTCGACGAGGGCACCGTGTCGCTGTACTGCGGCTTCGATCCCACCGGGCCGAGCCTGCACGCAGGTCACCTGATCCCGCTGCTCACCCTCCGGCGGTTCCAGCTGGCCGGGCACCGGCCGATCGTCCTGGCCGGCGGAGCGACCGGGATGATCGGGGACCCCCGCGAGGTGGGGGAGCGCACCATGAACACCGCGGACACCGTGGCCGAGTGGACCGAGCGCATCACCGGTCAGCTCGAGCTGTTCGTGGACCTCACGGAGGGGCCGGTGGGCGCCCGGGTGGTCAACAACATGCAGTGGACCGGTCACCTGACCGCCATCCAGTTCCTCCGCGACGTCGGCAAGCATTTCTCGCTCAACACCATGCTCGGGCGCGACACCGTCAAGCGTCGCCTGGACGGTGACGGGATCTCGTACACCGAGTTCTCCTACATGCTCCTCCAGGCCAACGACTTCGTGCAGCTGCGTCGCACCATGGGGTGCACCCTGCAGATCGGCGGCTCCGATCAGTGGGGGAACATCGTCGGCGGCGTCGATCTGAACCGCCGGATGGACGGGGAGTCGGTGCACGCGATGACCGTCCCCCTGGTCACCTCGTCCGACGGGAAGAAGTTCGGTAAGTCGACGGGCGGCGGGAGTCTCTGGCTCAACCCGGCCCTGACGAGTCCTTACACCTGGTACCAGTACTTCCTCAACACCTCCGACGCCGACGTGGTCCGCTACCTGCGGTGGTTCTCGTTCCTGGGCCGGGAGGAGATCGACGAGCTGGACGCACTCACCAGGGAGAAGCCGCACCTGCGGGCGGCGCAGAAGCGCCTGGCCGAGGAGATGACCACGATGGTGCACGGGGTGGCGGCCACGGAATCGGTGCAGGCGGCGTCCCAGGCCCTGTTCGGACGTGGCGAGCTGGCCGGGCTCGACGAGCGGACCCTCGGCGCTGCGCTCGAGGACGCCGGCGCGGTCGAGGTGGGGTCCGACAGCCCGAGGACGATCGTCGATCTCCTGGTCGCCTCCGGTCTGTCCGAGAGCAGGGGCGCGGCGCGACGTGCCGTCGGTGAGGGTGGCGCGTACGTCAACAACGTGCGCATCGACGACGCGGAGTGGACCCCGCAGGCGAGCGACCTGCTCCACGGCGAGTGGCTCGTCCTCCGGCGTGGAAAGCGGAGTTTCGCAGGGGTGCGGATCCACTGATCCGGGGAGCATCGCGACACGGCGCCGGTCTTCACCGGCGCCGTGTCGCATTTCTGCCTGTTGACCTGGCGATTTGCGTTTGGGTTCACGTCT
>NZ_JAALEA010000330.1 GCF_014145145.1 Dietzia cercidiphylli | reverse complement strand
GCGCGACCTGCGCACGCGCGTGCCTCGGGACGTCGCGGTACTCCCCCGCGACCCGGGGGCCACCGGCCTCGATTCCCGAGAAACGGCTGGTCGAGCCACCCATGGCGGCCAGGAGGTCCTCGGCGCCCCACATCATCCCGGCGCATCCGGGTGCGGCGGCGATCTCCGCGGCGCGGATCACGCCCAGAGGCGTCTCCACCAGCGCCAACACCGCCGCGCCGGTGGCGGCGTGGACGTCGGCGACCTGCGCGGCCGACTCGGTCTTGGCGAGCATGACGCAACGGTAGCCCGTCCCGGCGAGGGCCTCGAGGTCCGCGGCGTGATCATCGGAGTCGCTCGGGTTGACACGGACGATCGTGCGCTCCGGATCCAGGTCGGAGGCCACGAGCGCCTCCCGGGCGGCCGGTCGGGCGTCCGGTGCGACCGCGTCCTCCAGGTCGACGATCACCACGTCCGCGCGCTCGGCCGCCTTGCCGTACCGCTCGGGGCGGTCGGCCGGGCAGAACAGCAGTGCCGGGCCGGGCGGGATCCACGCCGGGGTCATGCCGACCCCTCCCCCGCCTGGTCGGCCGGACGCTTACGGACCAGCGTCTTGCGGACGGCCCTGGCCACCACGTCACCGTGCTGGTTGCGACCGATGTGCTCGAGAGTCACGATGCCCTCGCCCGGACGCGATTTGGACTCCCGCTTGTCCGTGCACACCGTCTCGGCGTAGAGGGTGTCACCGTGCAACACGGGCTTGGGGAAGGTGACCTCGGAGAACCCGAGGTTGGCCACGATCGTGCCCTGGGTGAGCTGCGCGACCGACAGCCCGACCAGCGTCGACAGCGTGTGCATGGAGTTCATGAGCCGCTCGCCGCCGAAGCCCGGCTGCTCGGCCGACCACGCCGCGTCCAGGTGCAGGGCCTGGGTGTTCATGGTGAGCGTGGTGAACAGGACGTTGTCCGTCTCGGTCATCGTGCGCCCGGGGCGGTGGAGGTAGGCGGTGCCGACCTCGTACTCCTCGAACCACAGTCCGCGCTGGACGATCTCCTTGCGCTGTCCGTCCATCGTCACAGCCTGGTCACTCATAACCCGAGACCGCGCGCGATCAGCATGAGCTGCACCTCGGTGGTGCCCTCGCCGATCTCGAGGATCTTGGAGTCCCGGTAGTGCCGGGCCACCGGGTACTCGTTCATGAACCCGTAGCCGCCGTGGATCTGGGTGGCGTCCCGGGCGTTGTCCATGGCCGCCTCGGAGGAGACCATCTTGGCGATGGCGGCCTCCTTCTTGAAGGGCTTGCCGGCCAGCATGAGGCGGGCGGCCTCGTAGTAGGCGCAGCGCGCGGTGTGGGCGCGGGCCTCCATGCGGGCGATCTTGAAGGAGATCGCCTGGAACGACCCGATCTTCTGGCCCATGGACTCGCGTTCACGCGCGTACTTCACCGACTCGTCGACGCACCCCTGGGCGGCGCCGGTGGCCACCGCGGCGATCGCGATGCGCCCCTCGTCGAGGATCGACAGGAAGTTCGCGTACCCGCGCCCCTCCTCGCCGAGGATGTTCTCCGCCGGGACCCGCACGTCGGAGAACGTCAGCGGGTGGGTGTCGGAGGAGTTCCAGCCGACCTTGTCGTACGCCGGCTCGACCGTGAAGCCGGGCGTGCCCGACGGGACGATGATGGTCGAGATGGCCTTCTTGCCGTTGTCCCGCACGCCGGTCACCGCGGTGACGTTGACCAACGAGGTGATGTCGGTTCCCGAGTTGGTGATGAACTGCTTGTTGCCGTTGACCACCCACTCGTCGCCGTCGCGCTTCGCGGTGGTCTTGGTGGCGCCGGCATCCGACCCCGCACCGGGCTCGGTGAGGCCGAAGCCCGCGAGCTTCCTGCCCGCGGCGAGATCCGGCAGCCAGGTGTTCTTCTGCTCGTCGGTGCCGAAGTGGTAGATCGGCATCGCGCCGAGGCCCACGCCCGCCTCGAGCGTCATGGCGGTCGACTGGTCGACACGACCCAGCTCCTCGAGTGCCAGGGAGAGGGCGAAGTAGTCGCCGCCCATGCCGCCGAACTCCTCCGGGAAGGGCAGGCCGAACAGGCCCATCTCGCCCATCTTGGCGACGACCTCGTAGGGGAAGGTGTGGTTGCGGTCGTGCTCGGCCGAGGCGGGGGCGACCACCTTGTCGGCGAACTCGGCGACCGTCGACTTCAGGTCGGCGTAGTGCTCTTCCAACTCAGGCATTGCCTTCTCCTTCGGATTCCTCGGTGGAGGGGTAGGGCTCGACGGTCGCGAGCAGATGGTCGGCGGGCACCTGCTCGCCGGTGGAGACGTTCAGCCGGACCACCCCGTCGATCGGTGCCGACAGGGCGTGTTCCATCTTCATGGCCTCGACGGCCAGGACGTTCTGACCCGCGGTCACCTCGTCGCCGTCGGCGACGAAGCACGCGATGACCGACCCGGGCATGGGGCTGAGGATCTGACCGTCCGACAACCCGGCGTCGTGGATCCGGGAGTCGATCAACGGGAGCAGCCGCAGGTCCCAGGTGCCACCGTCGCCGGCCACCCAGAAGGTGTCCGCCGCCTTGGGGTCAGCGGAGCGGACGACGGTCCAGCGCTGTTGGGTGCCGTCGACGGTCAGTCGCAGCGACCCGCCGTCCCGGGCGACCCTGGCCCGGTGCCGCGAGGAGACCTCGGGCTCGGCCGTGGAGCCGATCGTGGCGTCGGTGATGGTCACCTCGGCGTCGTCGGGTGTTCCCCTGAGACCGACGGTGACGGCGTCCGAACCCGGGCCGGAGTCCAGCCGGGTCCACACCTCGGCGCGCCCGCCGACCCGCCAGCCGTTGGGCACGTCCCACGGTCCGCGCCGGGCGGCCGGCAC
>NZ_JAALEA010000032.1 GCF_014145145.1 Dietzia cercidiphylli | reverse complement strand
TCAGAACTCTGCTTTCCGAAGCACGTCCCTAACATCTGGCTGGCGGCGATCCGAATAGTTCTGTAGACCACGTCGCTACCGTGGGCGTGAATCGCTTTGGGAAGTGCTCTATGTCCGGACTGGTTCCGGGTGCGAGGGCAGCACTTTCGAAGAGGCAAGCGGCGCACTCAGTCATGTTAATAGAAACTGCTAGGGCATCGGAGAGCATTGTCCAGATGGTGCCGCCACGTGAATAGTCGGAAAGCCATTTGTAGCCGTGGATGAAGCTTGAACCGTAAGAATAAAAGAGCGTGGATGAATGTTCCATCGAGCTATTGGCTATCTCGCCGTCGTCGTGCAACGGTACGTGGGCATCAATCCACCTTGCGGAGTATTCCACGAGTTGCGAGAACTGCGGCGGACGCTTAGCGGGGTAAGCGCTCTCGGAGCGGCTGAGCGTTGCGTTAAACCTTTCCCTGTGGGCCCTATTCATTCTTCGATGTTCGGGCGAATAGCGGCTGTCGGCCGCGGTTTCGGCCTTGGCCGAAAGCTGCAGAAACGAACTTTGCTTTCGTAGCTGTTCGAGTTCGATTCGGAGGCAACGATCGAGGCGTTCAGCTCGGTCCTCCCCGCTGAGCATCCAGATCGATGCCGCTGCACACTCCATAGCTACACGGCATAATCCGAGGACTTCGCTGAGGTGTGGCTGCCTGTGGCTTCTGCGCCGACGGATTAGAACACCAGCCGTGTGTAAGTTCTCGGCAGCGGTCATAACCGGGTATATCGTCTGCTCAGTTACAGCCTTCGTCCCGCTAAGAAGTAGTGGATAAGCAGCAGCGAACTCGACGTCGTCGTTATGGAGAGAGCTGCCCGGTGCTGGCGGGTGCGGCTTCAACGACCAGTCATAGAGATCTCCTCCCCGCTTGCCCCGTGAATCAATACGGGGCAAGACTCCGCCGCTTGCCGCATTGAAGAGCGTTTCGGTCAACGCTTGTCTTAGATTTCGGACCATCGGTATGGATTAGCTCGCCTTGCTCAGTGTTCGATAGACGGCCGGCAGGAGCTCGCCAAGCAGTGCGCGGGCGAGATCTCGGTTGTTGAGGATCTGCGCGGAGAGGTCTGCGGAGGAGTCCATGGATCCGATGACGGCGTCGGTGAAGGCGACATCGATGTCGGGGCTCGCGCGGAACTGGGCGAGTGAATTGTTCTGGGCCTGCGTCTTAAGGGTCTCGCTCTCTTCGAGCCGGTCCTTGATGTGGGTAACCACGTTGCGGACGGAGGAGTCGGGGTGGTTTCCGGCGAACAGGTCGTTGATGCGGTTGATCACCTCGTCGAGGGCCACCATGTCGGGGTCGCGGACGGTGCCGGTGCCGGCCTCGCGCGCCGGCTCGAGCGGCGTCCCGCCGGAGAGTTCGCCGTCCCGGGTGGCCTGGCGGTGGTGGCCGAGGTAGTCGATAGCCACCGCGGACAGGTCGATGGGCGTGTCCTTCTCTCCGCTTCTTAGCTGTGGCGCTAGCAGCTTGAGATACAGCGCGAGCTTCTCGAGCCACGGGATCTCGTAGTCGAACAGCTGGGACAGGAACTCGTATTGCCGCACGTAGGTGCCCACGTCCTTGCGGAACATCTGCAGCTCGTCGATTTCCACGGCGTTGGAGGCCTCGACCGCCGACCGCATCCGAACCGTGAAACGGTCGGCAGCGGGGGCAACCCACTTCACCAGCGCATTGTGGCCCTCACGGGCGAGGAATGCATTAGCGAAGCCGTCGACCTCGGAGCGCTCGTAGATGCCGGCGACGGATAGTTTGCGCTCGGTGTCGTGGACGATGTTCGGGTCGGTCACGTCGGCCAGTGTGGTGGCCTCGTAATAGGGCGCAAAGGCGTCGACGATGTCGTCGACTTCGTTGGTGAAATCCAGCACGAAGGTCTGGTCTTTCAGCGGCGGAAATGTCCGGTTGAGCCGCGAGAGAGTCTGCACCGCCTGGACCCCGCCGAGCCGCTTGTCGACGTACATGGCCACGAGTTTGGGTTGGTCGAAGCCGGTCTGGAACTTGTTGGCCACCAGCATCACCTGGAACTCATCGGTGGCAAACGCGTCCCGCAGGTCGCGGCCCTTGAGCCCAGGGTTCATGCTGACTTCGGAGAACGGCTCGTCGGTACCGGACTCGGGGTCGGTGACCTCCCCAGAGAACGCGACCAGCGCAGCGACGTCGGTGTAGCCGTTCTCGGTCACGTACTTGTCGAAGGCGAGTTTGTAGCGCACGGCGGCCTTGCGGGAACTGGTCACCACCATCGCCTTTGCCTGCCCGTTCAGCCGCCAGGCCACGTTCTGTCGGAAGTGCTCGACGATGATCTGCACCTTCTGCGAGATGTTGGTGGGGTGCAGCTTGACCCAGTTCATCACCGACTTCACCGCGGCGGAGCGGTCCACCAGGTCGTCGTCGCCACCCTCGGTGGTCACGGCGACGGTGCCTTCCCCGGTGTCGCTGGTGGCGTAGGTCTTGCCGTTGTGCGACAACCGGAACGCGGTCTTGTACGGGGTGTAGTTGCGCAGGACGTCCAGGATGAAGCCCTCGTCGATCGCTTGCTGCATCGAGTACAGGTGGAACGGCTGCGGCGTGCCGTCGGGGCCTGGGCGGCCGAACAGTTCGAGCGTGGTGGCCTTGGGGGTGGCGGTGAAGGCGAAGAAGGAGATATTGCCGGCCTCGGCGCGGGCTTTGGTCTCGGCGGCGAGCATGTCCTCCGCCGACACGGCCCCGCCCTGGGCGACCTCGTCGAGCTCGGCCTGCGACAGGACCTGCTTGAGTTTGTTCGACGCTCCGCCGGCCTGGGAGGAATGGGCTTCGTCGGCAATGATCGCAAAGGACCGACCGCGGAGGGTAGTGCGGTCGGCGATCGCGTCCAGGGCGTAGGGGAAGGTCTGGATGGTGACGACGACGATGTGGGTCCCCGACTCGAGAGCCTCGGCCAGTTCTGAGGATTTCGATCCGGTCAGCCCATCGATGTGGGCCACGACCCCGGTGGTGCGATTGATCTGGTGGATGGCCTCTTGCAGTTGCGCATCAAGCACGGTCCGATCGGTGACCACGATGACGGAGGAGAACACCTTGTCGTCGTCATCGTCATACAGCGACGACAGCCGCTGGGCGAGCCAGGAGATGGAGTTGGTCTTTCCCGAACCTGCGGAGTGCTGGACAAGGTACTTATTCCCGGGCCCTTCGGTCCGGGCGGCCTGGACGAGACGGGTGACGGCGTCCCACTGGTGGTAGCGCGGGAAGAGCAGGGTCTCCTTGCGGGTCTTCTTGCCGGTGTCCGGATCGCGCTTCTCGGTAATCCCAAGGTGCATGAACCGGTCGAGGATCTCCAGCCAGGTGTCGCGGGCGAGGATGGTCTCCCACAGGTAGGCGGCGGCCGAGCCGTTCGGGTTGGGCGGGTTGCCGGCGTGGTGGCCGTTGCCGCGGTTGAAGGGCAGGAACAAGGTGTCCTGGCCTGCGAGCCGGGTGGTCATGTGCACTTCGGTGTTGGACACCGCGAAGTGCACCAAGGCGCGGGTGGCAAAGCCGAGCAGCGGCTCACCCTTGGGCAGGCGGTCCTTCTTGTACTGCTCGATCGCATGCTCCACCGACTGTGTGAAGTCGGTCTTGAGCTCGGCCGTGGCCACTGGGATGCCATTGACGAAGAACACCAAGTCGATGGACTTCTTCGGGCTGGACTTGGAGTAGTGCACCTGCCGCATGACCCTCAACCGCACGGCTTGATACTTGGCGGCGGTGGTCGCGTTGAGTCCAGAGTTGGGTTTGAACTGGCACATCGCGAAGATGGCGTTGAAGTCGCTGAAGCCCCGTCGCAGTACGGCAAGGGTGCCGCCGTCGGCCTTGAGATCAGACGACAGCGCTTTGGCGAGGCGCTGCAGGAGCGCGGACTTCGACTTCTCCTGAGCCGCGGGCGGGTCCGCGGGCTTGACGCGCTTTTCCCACTCGTCGGACTGGGAGTGCTGCAACCACCAGAACACGTCCTCCGGGAACAGGGCGAGCTCGCGGTCGTACCCGGAATCGGTGGGCGAGTACTCCCAGCCGTGCGCAGCCAGATGGGCGCAGATCTCGTCCTCGAGCACGGACTCGTGATGCTGGGCCATGACTACCCAGCCTCCCTCACGTCGATCTTCCCCGTCACGGCATTGGTGATGAGGGCAGATCGGTACTCGCGCAGGGTGTCGATCGTCTCCGTTGACTTTGTGATCAACGCATCGATGTGGGCACAGCGGGAATCGAGAAATGAGACTATTGAAGCTTGTTCTTCCTTGGGTGGGAGTAGTAGTGCGATACTACGAATATCATCGAGGCTGAGCTGCACTTTGGTTCCCCCATACGCCTGTTCCTTCAGTTGCCGTTGGCCGACTTCGGACAACATTGCGTAGCCGACGTAGTTCGGATCGAGGCTCGATCCAGCAAGCCGAGCGAGGGCGACGTGTTGACTGACGAAAGCTCCAACGTGGTGTTTGTCGACCACGGCAACTGAACCCAAGTAGGCGGTGATGGAGAACAGTAAGTCCCCTTCCCGCGTCATAGTTCGGGAGCCTTCGGCGTGCAACGGCACAGAAACCCGTTGCACGCTTGAGTCGTCGAAACCGATGGAACCGCGGGTCAGGTTGCCAATACGGATGAAGTAGTCGCCATCGTCAGAATAATGCTGCGCCCAGCCTCGTGACCCACTGGTTACTGTCGAGACATTCCACTTCAGTTTCGTCTCTTCCCAATGGATCGGAAAAGTGTCGATCCATCCAGAGGTTGATTTCACCAGCTCGCAGCTTGGATCCAGGCCCTTTGTGACTGCCTGTGTGATGGTTGCGGCGCGGTCCTCGCGCAGGTTGGCGACGAGCTGTTCCTGTTTGTCGATCAACACATCGATTTTAGCGGTTTCGTGGTCGAGGAACTCGACAATCTTATTTTGGCAGGACGTTGGAGGGAGAAAGACTGTGCAGGCAGAAACGTCGCCCATGTATATTCCGGGCTGAGCCGAAACCTTGGTCGATAACGCAAGCTGATCTTGGAAATGCTTGCTTTGTGTCGCATACATTAAATAGTGCGAGTTGATTCTCGGTGATGGACGTAAAAAGCACACGCTACGCTGGAAGGCGTATGGGAAATCAAACTCATACACGCATGAGCGGCCGATCGTTCCAACGATTGTCAAAAGGACATCGCCGCGAGCGGGGTAGCCGCCAGCGGTAATCGATGCATGGTCGCTTTGGGAAATTAGGCTTTCGGCGTCACTCACCGTCAAGCCTTTATTTTTAACATTCTTAGCGCTGAGTAAAGGGACGCCTTCCGGCACTCTATCGAATGAGCCGTGAGTGCCATCCTTAATCCCGTCGAGGATCCTTGAAAGGCGCACGCTAAGCCAGCCAGCGGGCGTGGCGGTGGGACCCGGGTTGCTAATTTCTTGGCCAGTCGATGGCAGCCGGTTTGTCACGCGCCCACCTCTGCGAGCATGGCCTGGATCTCCGTCACAAGTTGGCGCAGGTCTTTTTGAATCTCTTCGAGGGGTCGGGGCGGGGTGTAGCGGTAGAAGTGGCGGGTGAAGGGGATTTCGTAGCCGATGCGGGTCTTATCGTGGTCGATCCACGCATCCGGTACATGGGGTAGGACCTCGCGGGCGAAGTAGTCCTCGATGTTCTCGGCCAGCGGGACGTTTTCAGTACCGCGAAGCGAGGCGTCGGGCTCGGGATTGCCCTTAGTGGTGATGACGTCGGCCTCGGGATCGTGTTCGCCGATGGTCGTCCAGATGGTCTTGATGACCGGGGCGCTGACCTTGGTCATGCCCGCGGACTTCAGGGCTGCTTTGAGTTCGGTGACGAAGGCGTCGCGGTTGGTCCACGAGCGGCCCGAGAGACCGGCGAGGGCGTTGCGGACGGCGTCCTGGTCAGGCGCAGGGAGCTTGGCGATCGCCTTAGTCGCGAGCACGAGCTCGGCCGTTTCCTCGGTGATGTGGAACCGCAGCTGTAGAGGGCGTTCCACCGTGATGGTGCGGTATCCGAACTCCGAGTTGGCGAACACTTTCGAGAGGGCGGGCGCCTCGTCGTCGTCGTTGTCTTGGTTTTCGAAGCCGCCGTAGAGTTCGCAGATCTTCTCGATGTCATGCGGGCGCAGTTCCTTGCGCTTGGAGCCCAGCGATTTGCGCATCTTGCCGAACATCTCGACCGCGTTGATGAGCTGGACCTTGCCCTTGCGCTCGTCGGTCTTGGCGTTGTCCAGGATCCAGATGTAGGTGGAGATACCGGTGTTGTAAAACATGTCCGTCGGCAGCGCGATGATCGCGTCGAGAAGGTCGTTCTCGATGATCCACTGCCGGATGTTGGACTCGCCGGAGCCGGCGCCGCCGGTGAACAGGGGCGAGCCGTTGAGGACGATCGCCAGCCGGGAGCCCTTGTCGTCCGGCGAGCGAACGGGCCGCATCTTGCTGATCAGGTGCATCAGGAACAGCAATGAGCCGTCGGAGACCCGCGGTAGGCCGGGACCGAAACGCCCCGCGAAGCCCCGCTGCTCGTGTTCGTCCTTGACCGCCTTCTGCTGTGTCTTCCACTCCACCCCGAACGGAGGATTCGACAGCAGGAAATCGAAGTGCTCGCCGTGGAAGCCGTCGTCGGTGAGCGTGTCACCGTTGTAGATGTTGTCCACGCCCTGGCCCTTGATCACCATGTCCGACTTACACATGGCATACGAGCGCGAGTTGACCTCCTGGCCGTACAGCACCGGCTTGGCGTCGGGGTTCATGTCCACTAGGTGGTCGTAGGCCACCGAGAGCATGCCGCCCGTACCGGCTGCGGGGTCGTAGATGGTGCGCACGATGCCGGGGGTGGTGAGCTCGAGGTCCTTGTCGGCGTAGAGCAAGTCGACCATCAGCGAGATGACCTCGCGCGGCGTGAAGTGGTCACCGGCCTGGGCGTTGTTGGACTCGGCGAACTTCCGGATAAGTTCCTCGAAGATGTAACCCATGTCGTGTCCGCTGACCCGATCCGGGTGCAGGTCCACGTTCGCAAAATCCTTGACGATAAGGAACAGGCGGTCCTTCTTGTCCAGGTCCTCGATCAGTTCGGGGAGCTTGTAGCCGTCGAAGACGTCCCGGATGTTGGCCGAGAATCCCTCGATGTAGTCGATAAGGTTTTCCGCCAGCCCCGCCGGGTCTGCGGCGAGCTTGCTGAAGTCCCACACCGAGGTGTTGAAGAACGGGAGCCCGAACTTTGACCGCAGAACCACGAACGGGTCGATGCCGCTGTCCTGCAACCTGGCGTGCTGGGTGAGCACTTCCGCCTTGGTGGGCGCGAGGATCGCGTCCAGGCGCCGCAGGATCGTGAACGGCAGGATCACATCGCCGTACTGATTGGGCTGGTAAGGCCCCCGCAGCTTGTTGGCGATGGACCAGATGAAGGCGGCGTTGGTAGTGGGCAACTCGGGTAGTTCCTTAATCGAGGATGGTTGACGGTCTAAACGTAGTGGTCGCTCACGGCGTCCGTGGTCAGGCCACACCGCGGAGATGCTCGGGCGCTCGAGCCGAGGTCGCCGACGACTTGATCTATTCCGACTCGGGCGTCCGCCACCTCCTCAAGGCCCCGGATCGGCTTAGAGCACGCCCTGGGCAACCTCGAGGACTACAACGGGCTCATCGACCCGCGCCGACTCTCTCAGAACGCTGAGAGCGGCGCCCAATGAACCAGGCGCCTTACTCATGCATTCGCTGGTTCCGCCATTGGGCCCAACCAAGGCGGGGGTGCGATCTAGTTCGGGTCCATCGTGGGGTTGCCGTTCTCGTCGAGGTAGCGGG
Source organism: Dietzia cercidiphylli (assembly GCF_014145145.1). GTDB lineage: Bacteria > Actinomycetota > Actinomycetes > Mycobacteriales > Mycobacteriaceae > Dietzia > Dietzia natronolimnaea. The sequence continues at coordinate 7,736 of NZ_JAALEA010000032.1, read as the reverse complement.
GAGAGATTTGGCCCGTCTCTTTGTCGAACCAGATCGGGTTGCCAGCTTCGTCGTAGTAACCGCAAGTCGCGGCCGGGCCTACGCACCCGTCAGCCCGCGGCGGATCGACATATTCGGCCTCATGCGCCGACCCGGGGGCCGGTCGGCCGCAGTTCACGGTGTCGGCGACGATGGAGCCATCTGACATGACCGCGGCGTTGGCCTCCCAACACTGAACGAACCGCGGCGGACCGTAGGGGTCGAAGTCCTCCGGGGCCATGAACGGCGGCCTCACCGGGGCAGCGGCAGCGGGGGTCGCTGCCGGGGTCGTAGGGTTCGCCTGAGCTGTGGAGCTCGGCGGGGCGCTGGTTGGGCTGGTAAAGGTCGAGCTGCTGGTTGTAGTCGACGAGCTCGACGGTGTCGAGCTGCTGACCGTCGAGCCAATGGTGCTCTCCGCCGGCTGCTCCCCTCCGCTAGAGCTGCAACCCGATAGTCCCGCAACCAGCAATACCGCCGTCACCGCACTGGTAATCGCCTTCATTCCGCACCCTCCGCTAAGAATGGGTTTAAGTTTACGGCTGAGTGTCCTCGGTACATTCAGATCGGGTGATCAGGATGAAGAATGGGACAGTGGCAAAGGTCGCGGCAGCTCCGCTACTTCTGGTGGCCTCGATGGTGGGGAGCGGCTGCGCAGAGTGGGACGCCGCGGTGAATCGGGAACTCCCGTCTGTTGACTCGGGGCGTCAGACTGAGGTCGAACCCCCGGCAGATCCGTCGCCGGTGGAAGAGCAGACCAACGCGATGCGGGGCGAGAACGGTATTCCGACTCTGGACGCCAGCGAGAAGCTCCGAGATAGTGCCTGCGCAAAAGCGGACGACATGCTCGCGAGGGACTACTGGGGGCACCACGCGCCTGATGGCACCGGCGACCCGTTCATGTTCATCCGTGAGGCCGGTGTCGATTACTACACGGCTGCAGAGAACCTATTTTACTCAACCTCGGGCGGATCCGATCCGGTCGACAGCTGGATGGACAGTCCCGGTCACAGGGCGAACATCGTCAACCCGGACTTCACCAGGGTGGGCGTCTGCGTGCGGACGGCTGCGTACCAGGGCTTTCCCGAGGCTCATCTCCATGTTCAGCACTTTGCTACTCCGATATCGGAGAGGTAGTTGATACCCCGAGTCCGGCGAGAGGGTGTGTGAGCTCGCGACGCGGGTGACGGCGAGGGAGCGCCAGTCGGGTCGAATCAGTCTGACGCCGCATCAGTGCGATGGTGGCTCGAACAGCGTCACTCGAGGGGGCTTAGAGTGACAGTGTGAACCTGGAGATGGTCATCAACGACGCGACCGGCGCGTTCGTGACTACTGTCGGCACCGAGGCTCGCGCCGATGCTTGACCCCTCTGTCCTGCGACGAGATCTCGAAGAGGCGCAGGACCGTTTCGAGCAGTATCGGGCGTCCGTGACCACGATGATCGAAGAGCGCGCTGCTGGCGAGCTGTCGCGAGCCCTTGAGGTGATCCTCCCCGACCTGGCCTTCTACGAAGGTCAGGCCGTCGCGGCGGCTGTGGCGCTCGAACACCTCGCCGTCGACGTATCTTCCGTGCCAAAGGTGCTTGCCGACGAGCTCGTGGAACAGCAAGCCGCGCGACGCAGCAGGGAGTACCTGGCAGGGTTCGCCAAGGTGCTCGCCCCAAACAAATCAGCACGGGCCGAGGTAGGCCGCGCCAGCGACTGGGATCAGCTGGCAGTCCGGGTTGTTTCGCGCGTGAATCGGTCCGCCCACAGCCTCCATTGCCACAACGTGAGCGTCACGAAGACCCCGGTGCAGGCGACCGCACCGGTCTTTCTGTGCTTATAGCTGGCCACCATGGCGCACACGAGCGAAGTACTGGCCATGCCGGTCAGGGCCAGGACCATCGGTTCGGACTTGGGGTCCCGAGACCAGGACTCTTCGCCCAGGATTGCTTGTGTCGCAAACGACTTCATGTTGTGAGCGGGCGGGGTCATCACTGGGTTGAGTGCAAACCACGCGCCGATCGGCACGTACAACCACCACAGGCGAGTCCACAGGGGGACCAGCAGCAGTGGGGCGCTCAGGAGCCTCGACCATGCACTGACTGGATGAGCGTGCCGCCGGAACATGCGGGCGTAGAAGCCGTCCTCGGAAGCCACGAATCCAGCCTTGCACCTCGGTCGCCGGAACGGCTACTGAATCACGACTCTCCTCCGGATGGTCGACGGCGAGACCCGGCACACCGTGGGGCTTCTAGTCCCGGTAGGCGAGTAGCGCGGCGTGGGGCCGATGACCGGGATCGTGTCGACGCTCCCGATGGGTGACTGCAAACCCTGCACGGCGAACGGCGTCGATCATCGAGGTCAGGGGCCAGGAGAAGGCAGGCGCCACAGCATGGGGAAACTCCTCGACTTTTTCTCCGTCGAAGAACGCAAGGAGCAGGCGACCTCCCGGTGCCAGTGACGCTCGCATCGTCGCCAGTGCCTCGGGGACGTCTCCGGGGTCGAGGTGGATCAGTGAGTACCAGGAGAAGATTCCGCCCAAGGGGCCCGGCACGTCGCACAGATCGTCAAATGTCCCCTGACGGAACTGCACCTGCGGGTAGGTGCGCTGTGCGTGGTCCACGAACTCCGGCACGGGGTCGATTCCCTCGGCTGTGACGCCGGCGTCGGAGAGGTAAGCGGTCCAGTGGCCTGGACCGCACCCGATGTCGACGACGCGACCCGTGCAGTCGCGAGCCCAGCGGGTGACCAACTTGCGGTCCTCAGGTGCTGTGGTGTCGATGTCACCGAGTAGGTCGATGTACTCGTGTGCGCGGGCGGAGTAGGCGTAGTGCACCGTATCCGCGTTGCCTGGTGCGTGTGACTGCCCGTTCATGCGGGGCCAGGGAGTACCAGGCCTGTTGTCGGACTCCACGTGCTCCTCCACCTTCCTCCTCAATGCACTGGCTGATGGGGCAAGGTACGTGCTCGGGCGTGGTCGCCGCTAGAACGCCGGTGTGTCGCGCCACGCATAACCGCATGGTGACCCCAGGTGCGCGGACACTACACCGGGCAACTCGATCGTCCCCTGGTCTGCAGTCAGAGCTGATTGACCCGGATGAGGTTCCCCGAAGGATCGCGTAAGGCGCAGTCGCGCACCCCGTAGTCCTGGTCTGTGGGTTCCTGGACGATGTCGGCGCCGGCGGCGTCCAGGCGTTCGAACAGCCCGTCCAGGTCGTCGGTCCCCAGAGTGACCGCGCCGTAGACGCCCTCGGCGATGATCTCCCGGTTAGCGTCGGAGACAGTCGACGATCGGTCACCGGGAGGAACTGATGACGAAGAGAAGTGACGCGGCGGGGGAGTTCTCCGCCCAGGAACGTGCGGCGATGAAGGAGCGCGCCGCAGAGCTGGAGGCGGAGGCGAAGCGCGCGAAGGGCGCGGAGAAGGCTGCTGCGGACGAGGCGGCACTTCTGGCCAGGATCGAGGAGATGCCCGACGGCGACCGGCAGATGGCCGAGCGACTGCACCAGATGGTCGCCACCATCGCGCCGGACCTGTCACCGAAGCTGTACTACGGGCAACCCGGGTACGCCAGGGCCGGGAAGGTGGTGGTCTTCTTCCGCAGCGGGCAGATGGACAAGGAGAGGTACTCCACTTTCGGTGTGAGTGCTCAGGCCGCCCTCGACGACGAGAGCGGGCTCTGGCCGACCGCGTACGCACTGATCGACCCGACAGAGAAGGCGTGGGAGCAGCTCGGCGAGATAGTGCGCCGGGCGGCGGGGGATAACTCGGCATAGCCGCTCGGCGACACCACTTCTCGTTCCCCGCCGGGGCCCGGACCAGCTGGAGATCAGATGGCCCGAGCCGCGAAGCTGTCCTGACGACACGCTGCGTGCGTTCATCTCCGAGTGGATGGCTCCCGTACTGAAACCGCTCCACTGGGAAGGATCGCGGGGACCACGCCCGGAGGGTCCGATACACTCCCCGTCATGGCCTGCTTCACCACATTGATTCGGGACCGTCGCTTCTAGCGGCGGATTCCCTCCTGTAGGACGCTTCCGCCGCTCCGCGGTCCAGCCGGGCGGCGCTTCTGCATGCCCGGGCGCACTCTCTACATTCGGAGCGTCTACACATGCCCACCTATCGGGGCGGCCGGCACGAGCACGGCCAGAACTTCCTCACTGACACCACCGTCATCGACGAGATGATCGACATCGTCGCCGACACCTCGGGGCCGATCATCGAGATCGGGCCCGGGAGGGGGGCACTGACCACCCCGTTGCAGTCCCTGGATCGCCCACTCACGGCGGTGGAGATCGACTCCCGGACGGTCGAGCATCTCCAGGGTGCGCTCGCTACAGATGTTGAGCTTGTCCACGCGGACTTCGTGCGGTGGCCGTTGCCGACGACTCCCCATGTGGTGGTGGGCAACCTCCCGTTCCACCTCACCACCTCGATCCTGCGGAAACTGCTCCATTCCCCGTCCACGACGACGGCCGTCCTGCTGGTCCAGTGGGAGGTCGCGCGTCGGCGAGCAGGCGTCGGGGGCGCGACCATGATGACCGCGCAGTGGTGGCCGTGGATCGAGTTCACCCTGCATCGCCGGGTGCCCCGCCGCGCCTTCCGGCCGGAGCCGACCGTCGACGGCGCACTGCTCGTCCTGTACCGGAGGCCTCGTCCTCTTCTCGCGGACCAGGACCGTGGTGCTTACCGCCGGTTCGTGCACGACGTCTTCACCGGACGCGGCCGGGGCATCGCCGCGATCCTGGCCACCGTGGTACACCCGCGGCGCAGATCTGCAGTCCGCGGGGTCGTCGCCCGGGCGGGCGTCGCGCCGGATGCCCTGCCCAGGGATCTCACCGCGCAGGACTGGGTCGCGTTGTACGCGGCACTGGGGCGTCAGAAGTGAGGCGGGTGCCGATCTGCTCCGGACCCCAGCCCCCGACTCGGTGCCCGTCACCGCGGCGCGGGGCTGTGCGGGGCTATGCGGGGCGGTGTGCTCCTTCCGGCCCGCCGACCGGGCACCTCAGGCAAGGATGGCCCTATGACACCTTCTGCAGTGGTGGCGTGGCGATGATCGAGGTGCGCCCGGCTGAGCGATTCGATGACGTGGCTGTTCTCCTGGGGCCGAAGAAGAACCCGGACGCCTCGGTGTGCTGGTGCCTCAGCCACCGACTGGACTCCAAGACCAACACCTCGCTGACGGGTCCCGCCCGGGGCGAGTACGTCCGCGACCTGTGCGGGCGGGACACCGCACCGGGCGTGCTCGCCTACCTTGGGCCGGAACCCGTGGGGTGGGCGGGAGTCGCTCCGCGCCGCGACCTGCCGATCGCGCGATCACGAGTGGTGCCGACAGTCGACGCTCAACCTGTGTGGTCGATCTTCTGCATCCGGGTCCGCCCCGGGTATCGGGGGCAGGGAGTGGCGCGGGAGCTGGTCGAGGGTGCGGTCGGGTTCGCGCGCGACCACGGCGCACCCGCCGTCGAGGCGGTACCCGTGGACAACGGTGCGGAGAAGGTCAACCTGACGATGGCGTTCGTGGGGTTCCGCTCCCTGTTCGAGCAGGCGGGATTCGTCAAGGTCGCCGCCACGACGTCGGTGGCGGGGGGCTTCCCCCGGATCGTCATGCGTCGTCAACTCGACTGACGCCCACAATCGCCACCCAGCTGCGCGGTCAGGGGAAAGGGTGCGAGAGCCCGCGGCGCGGCGATAGGCTTCTCGCTACCGCCACCTCGCGAGCAGCGGAGGACGACCATGGGGACGCTGGGCTACACCGCGACCATCTCGCTGGACGGCTATGCCGCCGACGCGAACGGCGACTTCGACTGGACCGCGCCCGGCGGGGACCTGTTCAGGTTTCACGTGGAACGCATGACCTCGGTGTCGCACGAGGTCCTGGGGCTGAACACCTACCAATTGATGACCTACTGGGAGACTCCTCCCGACGACGAGTCGTGGAGCCCCGACGAGCACGAGTTCGCTCGCCGCTGGAAGGACCTGACGCGCATCGCGGTGTCCTCGACGATGACCGAGGCGGACCTCGTGTCCGACCGGGACCGCCTTCTGCCGCGCCTCGACATCGCCGGGCTTCAGCAGATCGTCGACGACGCCGCGGGAGAGGTCGAGATCTTCGGACCCACCACGGCGAGCGAGGCGATCAGTGCCGGGATCGTCGACCAGTTCAGGTTCTTCATGGTCCCGAGGGTGGTAGGTGGCGGCCTGCACGCGCTACCTCCGGGTGCCGAGCTCGACCTGGAGCTGGTGGAACACCGTGTCTTCGACAACGGGGCCGTTCTCCTGCACTACAGACGTCGAGAGATCCAGCGGAGCAGCTCGCTCACCGGTGGATCCGGGCGAGCTGCTCGGCGATACCCGCCACCGACTCCCGGTCCATCCCCAGAAACCCGGAGAGCATTCGCCCCACGGGGATCGAGCCCACCAGCTGCTCGATCGAGGCTCCCACGGCGCCGCTCGCCTCACCGGCGTTCGCCGCGAGCGGGCGGAACACCTCGTCGAGGATCAACCGGGCGTCGGGGTCCGCCATCGCCTCGGAGATCGTGGAGTCGAGGTCGATCCGGACCGGGCGCGGATCCCCGTCGATCGGCACGGAGACCTCGATCCGGATGTCCCGGCTGGAGGCCGCGGCCGCGAAGACGTACTCGCCACCCTCCACCAACCAGCTCCCGGCCGGCTCGTCCCAATAGGCGAGGTCCCGGCGTTCCACAACGACATCGAGCTGTCCGCTCTGTCCGGGATCGAGCTCGATATGGCCGAATCCCACGAGCTCCCGTGGCGCCCGGCTGCGCACCGAGGCCGGCAGCGAGGAGTAGATCTGGACGACCTCGCGGCCCCGGTACGACCCGGTGTTGTGGATCTCGACCCGTGCCGTCCACCCGTTGTCCCCGGCCACGACCGTCAGGGACCGGTAGTCGAAGGACGTGTAGGACAGGCCGTGTCCGAAGGGGAACCGCACCTCCCGCCGCCTGTGGTCGTACCCGCGGTAGCCGACGAAGATGCCCTCCCCGTACCGGACGTGCGAGTCCACGGCGGGGAAGTTGTCCCAACTGGGGGCGTCCTCGATCCGCAGCGGGACGGTCTCGGCCAACCGTCCGGACGGGGTGGCGTGGCCGTAGAGCACCCGCGCGAGCGCCCGGCCTCCGCCCTGTCCCAGCAGCGCCCCGGACACGATCGCCGTCGCGTGGGGAACCACCGGGGACAGGTCCACCACGGAGCCGGCCGACAGGATCACCACGATCCGGTCCTGCACCGCGGCGACCGCCTCGAGGAGGCGGAGCTGGTCTCCCGGCAGATCGATGTGCTGCCGGTCGACGCCCTCGGACTCCTGGTCGTCGGTCAGACCGAGCATGAGGACGGCCACCTCGGCATCGGACGCGATTGCCACCGCCTCGGCGAGGAGCAGGTTCTCGTCGTCGTCACCACCCCCGACGCCCGTGGCATGGGTGACCCGGGCGTCCCCGGCTATTCGCCTGATCTCCGTCAGTGGCACATCGACCCGCGTGGGGGTGACGTGCGAGCTGCCGCCTCCCTGGAAGCGCGGTTCGCGGGCGAAGGCGCCGATCACCGCGACCCCGGTGGCCGGTGAGAGGGGAAGGAGGCCGCCGTCGTTGGCCAGCAGCACGATCGAGGACTCCGCCGCCTCCCGCGCGAGGTCGTGGTGGGCGGCGTGGTCCACCGGTGCCGCGCGATGCGCTGCGCCGGACTGCACCGCCTGTGGCCCGTTCCGGGCCCGCACCGCCA
>NZ_JAALEA010000329.1 GCF_014145145.1 Dietzia cercidiphylli | reverse complement strand
CCGCGCACGGTTGGCACAGACCCTCGGCGCGGCGCCCCCCGGGGTGCCGCCGGAGGTGTGGCCCCGCTGAGCGACCAGCCCCACCGCCCGGAGTGAACGAACCGACCGAGCCGCGGGCCGGGAGGCGGGGCCCCGGTGTTGCGCCTGGATATCCGGTGGGGAAGTGTTCGATGCCATGTGCATGCTCGTCGTCGCCCGCCGGGTCCACCCCCGGTACCCGCTGGTGCTGGTGGCCAACCGGGACGAGGTCCACGCCCGCCCCGCCGAACCCCTGCACAAATGGACGGCCGACACGGAGGGGATCTCCGGAATCGTCGCGGGCCGCGACGTCACGGCCGGCGGGACGTGGCTCTCGCTGGCCGCCGGGGCGCGGTTGGCGGCGGTCACCAACGTCCGGGAGGGCGGCCCCGAGCGCCCGGCGGCAGCATCCCGGGGTGAGCTTCCGGTCGACGCGCTCACCGGACCGGTCCCCGTGACCGGGTTCGCCCAGCACGTCGTCGACGATCTGGGCAGGTACGGGCCGGTCAACCTCCTGGCCGGCGACCTCGACGAGATGTGGTGGGCCTCCAACCGGTCAGGTCGGGGGCCCATGCGGTTGGGCACCGGGGTCCACGGCCTGTCCAACGCGGCACTCGACACCCCGTGGCCCAAGGTCGTCGGCGCGGTCGCGCAGGTGCGAACCCTCCTGGGCACCGAGGCGATCTCCGGTCAGGACTGGTCGGGCCCGCTGCTCGACCTGCTCGCCGATCGCCGCAAGGCGCCGATCCGGCACCTGCCGCGGACGGGGGTCCCGCTCTGGCACGAGTGGCGCCTGTCGTCGCGGTTCGTCCGGATCGGCCGGTGGTACGGGACCCGGTCGACGACGGCGCTGCGGATCGACGAGCACGGTACCGCCGACGTGGTCGAGCGCACCTGGGACGCCCGGGGACGCGTCGCGGGGACGGTCACCGCCCGGCTCTGAATGCAGATCCGCGCGGTGACCGCCCCCGGGGCGGTCTCGCCGGTGTGGCCGTCCGGCCAGCGTGTCCGACTATCCGACGGTCCAGGTGTTGCTGCCGTCGAGCAGGGACTGCAGGTCCGCCGGTGCGGTCTCCTTGGCGGCGGCGACCTGGGCGCGGGCCTGGTCGTCGTAGGTCTCGCGGTGCACCTGCCGGATGATGCCGGTGACGGTGTACTCGAGGTCCTGGCTGGACAGGTTCGCCAGCGCGTGCGCGTAAGAGGGGTCCTCGGCGTGGGCGTCGTGGACGATGATGTCGGCCTCGTCGACCTCGGCGGTCGCCGCGACCTTCAGCGAGAAACCGGAGCGGACCACGCAGTGCTGACCGTCGTCGCCGAAGATGATCTTCTCGCCGTGGCGGACTGCGATGAGGTGGTCGCCCGCGTCCTCCTTGCGCAGCAGGTCGAACGAGCCGTCGTTGAAGATCGGGCAGTCCTGCAGGATCTCCACGAAGCTGGTGCCGCGGTGGCGGGCGGCGGCCTCGAGGACCTCGGTCAGACCCTTGCGATCCGAGTCCAGGGCGCGGGCCACGAAGCTCGCCTGGGCGCCGAGCACCAGCGACAGCGGGTTGAACGGGTGGTCCAGTGACCCCATGGGGCTGGACTTGGTGACCTTGCCCGGCTCCGAGGTGGGCGAGTACTGGCCCTTGGTCAGCCCGTAGATCCGGTTGTTGAACATCAGGATGTTGAGGTTGACGTTGCGGCGCAGGGTGTGGATGAGGTGGTTGCCGCCGATCGACATGGCGTCGCCGTCACCGGTGACCACCCACACCGACTGGTCCGGGCGGGCGGTGGCCAGCCCGGTGGCGATCGCCGGGGCGCGCCCGTGGATCGAGTGCATCCCGTAGGTCTCGAGGTAGTACGGGAAGCGGCTCGAGCAGCCGATTCCGGAGATGAACGTGATGTTCTCGCGCTTGAGACCGAGCTTGGGCAGCAGGGCGCGGATGGTGGCCAGGATGACGTAGTCGCCACAGCCGGGGCACCAACGCACCTCCTGGTCGGAGGTGTAGTCCTTGGGCTTCTGCGGCGCATCGCTCTTGGGTACGGAGGCCAACGCGTCCAGGGGCAGCGGGTTGCCGACGAGTCCGGGTTCGGTGGTGGTCATGGAAATCCTCTCCTCGCTCGCGGGTCAGCGGGTTCGGTTGGCGGTGGTGGTGCCGGTGGCGGTGTGGCCGATCCGCCGGTTGCGCGCAGCGGGCTCGCCGGTCGTGGTGATGACCCCGTCGAGCGCCAGACGGTACTTGTCGTGCTCGGTGTGGGTGAGTCGCCCGGCGAACTCCGCCTCGATGGCGGTCTGCAGCTCCTCGGCCGAGAACGCCATGCCGTGCACCTTGGTGATCGGCTGGATCTGAGCCGGGAAACGGGCCTTGAGCAGCATGGCGAGCTGTCCCAGGTTCATCTCCGGAACGAGCACCCGGTGGTACTTGGCGAGCACCTCGCCGATGTTGTCCGGGAGCGGGTTGAGGTGGCGGACATGCGCGCGGGCCACGCGGTGGCCGTTGGCGCGGGCGCGGCGGACCGCCTCCCCGATGGGGCCGTAGGACGATCCCCAGCCCACCACCAGGACGTCGGCCTCGCCGGACGGGTCGTCGACCTCGAGGTCGGGCACGTCGATGAGCGCGATCCGCAGGGCCCGGGTCCGGGTCATGAGGTCGTGGTTCTCCGCGGTGTACGAGATGTTGCCGGTGCCGTTGGCCTTCTCCAGCCCGCCGATGCGGTGCTCGAGACCGGGCTCACCCGGGACCGCCCAGTCGCGGGCCAGCGTCTCGGGGTCACGGGCGTAGGGGAGGTAGTCCCCGGCGGCCTCGGTCTCTCCGTCGGCGCCGGTCGCGGGCGCGGTGGCGAGGTTCTTGTCGATCGCCGGCAGGTCGGCCACGTCCGGCAGGAGCCACGGCTCGGAGCCGTTGGCGATCGCGCCGTCCGACAGCACGATGACGGGGGTGCGGTAGGTGACCGCGATCCGCGCCGCCTCACGGGCGATCTCGAAGCAGTCCGAGGGCGACTGCGGGGCGATCACCGCGACGGGCGACTCTCCGTTGCGCCCGAACAGCGCCTGCAGAAGGTCCGACTGCTCGGTCTTGGTGGGCAGCCCGGTCGAGGGGCCGCCGCGCTGGACGTCGATGATCACCAGCGGCAGCTCGGTCATGACGGCCAGGCCGATGGCCTCGGACTTGAGAGCGAGGCCGGGGCCGGAGGTCGAGGTGACGCCCAGCGCCCCGCCGTAGGAGGCGCCGAGGGCGGCGCCGATGCCGGCGATCTCGTCCTCCGCCTGGAAGGTGGTCACGTCGAACTGCTTGAGCTTGCTCAACTCGTGCAGGATGTCCGAGGCGGGCGTGATGGGGTAGGTGCCCAGGAACACGGGCATGTCCGCCGACCTGCCCGCGGTGACCAGGCCGTAGGCCATCGCCGTGTTGCCGGTGATCTGGCGGTAGCGACCCTTCGGCAGCTGGGCCGGCATGATCTCGTACTCCGAGGCGAAGGCCTCGGTGGTCTCGCCGTAGTTCCAGCCCGCGTGCAGGGCCAGGACGTTGGCCTCGAGGATGGCGGGCTTCTTGCCGAACTTGCTGCCCAGGAACTTCTCGATCGAGTCGACCGTGCGCCCGTACATCCAGGTCAGCAAGCCCAGCGCGAACATGTTCTTGCAGCGCTCGGCGTCCTTCTTGCCGATGTCCACGGACTCGACGGCGCCGATGGTCAGCGTGCCCATGGCCACCTCGTGCACCTGGAACGCCTCGAAGGCCGGGGAGCCGAGGGGGTTGGACTCGTACCCCACCTTGGTGAGGTTGCGCTTGGTGAACTCGTCCGAGTTGACGATGAGGATGCCGCCGGAGGGCAGGTCGTCGATGTTGGCCTTGAGCGCGGCCGGGTTCATCGCCACCAGCACGTCGGGGCGGTCCCCGGCGGTGAGGATGTCGTAGTCCGCGATCTGGATCTGGAAGCTCGAGACCCCGTGGATCGTGCCCTGTGGGGCCCGGATCTCGGCGGGGTAGTTGGGCTGGGTCGCCAGGTCGTTGCCGAAGGCGGCGGCTTCGGAGGTGAACTGGTCACCGGCGAGCTGCATGCCGTCGCCCGAGTCACCCGCGATGCGGATGACCACCTTGTCCAGCTTGGTCTTGGACACATTGCCCACCGCTGCTGACCTCCGTTGCGTCTGAGATGATCGGGGCTGGTCGTGACTCCCGTACGGCCACCGACGGTACGCCGGTTCCGGCGCGACCCGTGGCCGCGGCGGAATTGGAAAACGGTAACACGTTCCAGTTAGGCGTAGTGCCCCCTCGTCATCACCATAGACCGGTCTGTCTATCCGTGCCAATCGGCGGGAGTGCGCGCGGCCCCCGGGCGAGGTGTCCGGGGGCGTGCGAGCCCGATGACCTCGACGACGACGACGAGACGGCCCGCTGCGAACGGGGACACATATATAAGGATGCGTCCGTGCACCGACCCCGCCGGGTCGCGTTCACTCACCGTCACCAGGGCGCCTCGGGTCACCTCCTCATGGGGGAGGGGGAAGCAGAGCGCCGGCGCCCGTCCACGGCCTCGGGGGTGGATCCGCGGCGGAACGCGACTCTCGGGCAGCGCCCCTGGCCTGGTATGAATTCTCATAGACAGGCCCCGGCACGCGTACCGTATCCGGGACCGGAGTTCGGCGACACACGTCGCCGACGGATCAGCGCAGGTTGGGAGCAGTTCAGTGGCGAGCAAGCAGACAGCATCGGGCGGAAAGCGGAGCCTGGTGATCGTCGAGTCCGCCACCAAGGCCCGCAAGATCCAGCCCTACCTGGGGTCCGACTACGTGGTCGAGGCGTCGGTCGGCCACATCCGTGACCTGCCCAAGGGCGCCGCCGACATCCCGGCCAAGTACAAGAAGGAGCCGTGGGCGCGGCTCGGCGTGAACCCGGAGGACAACTTCGAGCCGATCTACGTGGTGAGCGCGGACAAGAAGAAGAAGGTCGCCGAGCTCAAGAAGGAACTGGCCGGCGTGGACCAGCTCCTCCTGGCCACCGACCCCGACCGCGAGGGCGAGGCGATCGCCTGGCACCTGCTCGAGGTGCTCAAGCCCAAGGTCCCGGTCAAGCGCATGGTGTTCCACGAGATCACCAAGCCCGCGATCCTCGCCGCCGCAGAGAACACGCGCGAGCTGGACACCGACCTGGTCGACGCCCAGGAGACCCGCCGGATCCTCGACCGTCTCTACGGATACGAGGTCTCCCCGGTCCTGTGGAAGAAGGTCATGCCGCGGCTCTCCGCGGGCCGCGTGCAGTCCGTGGCCACCCGCGTGATCGTCGAGCGCGAGCGGGAGCGCATGGCGTTCGTCGCCGCCGACTACTGGGACATCACCGCGACCCTGACGACGCAGCAGGCCACCGGCGGGGACGCGGGGGAGCCGCGCAGCTTCACGGCCCGCCTCGCCGCGGTGGACGGTGCCCGGGTCGCCCAGGGCCGCGACTTCGGCCAGAACGGCCGCCTCAAGACCACCGGCGCGGCCAAGGACGCGGTGGTGCTCGAGGAGGCCGCGGCCCGTGCGTTGTCGGACGCCCTCGACGGTGCCGACTTCGTGGTCGACTCCGTGGAGTCCAAGCCGTACACCCGGCGCCCCTACGCGCCGTTCATGACCTCGACGCTGCAACAGGAGGCCGGCCGCAAGCTGCGCTACACCTCCGAACGCACCATGCGCATCGCCCAGCGGTTGTACGAGAACGGCTACATCACCTACATGCGTACCGACTCCACGACCCTGTCCGAGGGCGGCATGTCGGCTGCGCGCGCGCAGGCCACGGAGTTGTACGGCAGCGAGTACGTCTCGCCCACCCCGCGTCAGTACACCCGCAAGGTCAAGAACTCCCAGGAGGCGCACGAGGCCATCCGCCCGGCCGGGGAGTCCTTCGCCACCCCCGGCCAGCTGCACAGCGCGTTGGACGCCGAGGAGTACCGCCTGTACGAGCTCATCTGGCAGCGCACGGTCGCCTCCCAGATGGCCGATGCCAAGGGCACGTCGGTGAGCATCCGGATCACCGGCGCCGCGGGTGAGAACCCGTCCGGGTACAGCCGGGCCACCTTCGCGGCCTCGGGCCGCACCATCACGTTCCCCGGCTTCCTCAAGGCGTACGTCGAGGCGGCGGAGGAGTCCACCGAGTCGTCCGACAAGCCCATGGCGGACGACGCCGAGCGGCGGTTGCCCCGACTCGACGAGGGGCAGGCGCTCACCGGTTCGGATCTGTCCGCCGACGGCCACACCACCAGCCCGCCGGCCCGCTACAACGAGGCGAGCCTGGTCAAGATCATGGAGGAGATGGGCATCGGCCGCCCCTCCACCTACGCCAGCATCATCCGCACCATCCAGGACCGCGGGTACGTGTACTCGCGGGGCAACGCCCTCGTGCCCAGCTGGGTGGCGTTCGCCGTGATCGGTCTGCTCGAGCAGAACTTCGGTCGACTGGTGGACTACGACTTCACCTCGCTCATGGAGGACGAGCTCGACGAGATCGCCGAGGGGCGCGAGAATCGCGACGACTGGCTGCGTCGCTTCTACTTCGGTGACCCCGAGGGCGCCGGGTCGGCCGGGGACGGTGACCACGCGGTCGGGCTCAAGAACCTCATCGACGTGAACCTCGAGGCCATCGACGCCCGCAGCATCAACTCCATCCGGGTCTTCGACGACTCCGAGGGGCGACCGGTCCACGTCCGCGTCGGGCGGTACGGTCCGTACCTCGAGCGCATGGTCGTGGGGGAGGGTGGCGAGCAGGAGTCGCAGCGCGCCAACCTGCCGGAGGGGATGAGCCCCGACGAGCTCACCCTCGAGGTGGCCGAGAAGCTCTTCTCCACGCCGCAGGACGGGCGCCCGCTGGGCGTGGACCCCGAGACCGGTCACGAGATCGTGGTCAAGGACGGCCGCTTCGGCCCCTACGTCACCGAGAAGCTGCCCGAGCCCACCGATGCGGAGAAGGCGCGATGGGCCAAGAAGGTGCTCGCCGACGCCGAGGCGGAGAAGAAGCGGATCGACGCGGAGCGCGACGCCGCCATGGCGGCCGCGAAGGACGACGAGGCCAGGGCGGAGGCCAAGAAGGCCGCGACGAAGGCCAAGTCCGCCGTGACCCGCAAGGCCAAGAAGGAGTCAGACAACCCCACCGGCCCCAAGCCGCGGACGGGGTCGCTCATGCAGTCCATGGAGCCGGCCACGGTCACGCTCGAGGAGGCGCTCAAGCTGCTGTCCCTGCCGCGGGTGTTGGGCGTCGACCCCACGAGCGGTGAGGAGATCACCGCGCAGCTCGGCCGATACGGCCCGTACCTGAGGAAGGGCACCGATTCGCGGACCCTGGACACCGAGGACGCCGTCTTTACCATCACGCTCGAGGAGGCTCTGAAGATCTACTCCGAGCCCAAGCGTCGGGGCCGGCAGGCCGCCGCGCCCAAGGCGCTGCGCGAGATGGGGGTCGACGAGGTCTCCGGCAAGCAGATGCTGGTCAAGGACGGGCGTTTCGGGCCCTACGTGACCGACGGGGAGTCGAACGCGTCGCTGCGCAAGGGCGACACCGTGGAGACGCTCACCGACGCGCGCGCCTCGGAACTGCTGTCCGAGCGTCGGGCCAAGTCGCCGCCGAAGAAGGCGGCCGCGAAGAAGGCCCCGGCCCGGAAGTCGCCGGCCAAGAAGTCGCCGGCCAAGAAGGCCACCGCGGGGCGCTGACCCGACCGCGGACACCCTCCCCGCGGTTGGCGGACACCTCCTCCGCGCTGGCGGACAGGATCGGTGCTCACGGGCCCTCAGGACGCGCAATTCGTCCGCCAACGGCGCGGAGGCGTCCGCCAACTGCGTGGCGGTGGCCGCCAACGGCGCGGTGGTGTCCGCCAACCCAGGTGCGGATCAGGTGTCGGCGGTGTCCAGACCCTCGACGGTGGGGCGAAGCGCCACGTTCCCGGCCTGCCACCGGTCCGCGAGGGTCGGCCGGAGCGGCCGGGCCAGCTGCGTCATGATGCCGCGCCCACGCAGTTCGACGCTGCGTCCCAGCACCCACCTCGCCGCCTCGGGAGCGTCGGCGTTGCGGATCGCGGCAGCCGACGCCAGGACGTGGCCCTGTTCGGACTTGGCCAGGGTGGTCAGGCGTGCGGCCTCGTTGACCGGATCACCGATCACGGTGTACTCGAAGCGCTTGGCGTGTCCGATGTGCCCGGCGATCACGGTGCCGTAGGAGACCCCGATGCCCGCCGAGAGCGGGGAGAGCCCGGCGAGCTGGCTCTGGAGGGCGCGGGCGGCCCGGAGCGCCCGACCGGCCTCGTTCTCGACCTCGATGGGCGCACCGAACACCGCGAGCAGCGCGTCGCCCT
Source organism: Dietzia cercidiphylli (assembly GCF_014145145.1). GTDB lineage: Bacteria > Actinomycetota > Actinomycetes > Mycobacteriales > Mycobacteriaceae > Dietzia > Dietzia natronolimnaea. The sequence goes on along the minus strand of NZ_JAALEA010000329.1, from coordinate 5,249 downwards.
GGAACTTGTTGATGTAACCGCCGTTGGTGTCGACGGCCTCCACCGCGATGCGGAAGAACTCGTTGAGCACGGCGACGACCTCGGCCGGCTCGTGGGCGGCGGCGAACTCCGTCGATCCGGTCAGGTCGACGAAGAGCACCGCGACCTGCCGCTCCTGGCCCCCGAGCTCCGTCCCTCGTTCGAGCGCGTGGCGTGCCACGTCCTCGCCGACGTAGCGGCCGAAGAGGTCCTGGATCGCCTCGCGTTCCTGCAGGCCGGTCACCATCTCGTTGAAGCCCTGGCCCAGTCGGCCGATCTCGGAGCTGTCGTAGATGGTGACGCGGGCCTCGAGGTCGCCCTTCTTGACCCGACCGACGCCCGCCTGCATCTCGCGGACGGGGTCGGCGATGGAGTCCGAGACCAGGCCCATGCCGATCGCGCCGGCGATCACGGCGACGCTGGCCATCACCGCGAGCGCCACGAGGATGTGCCCGGGGTCGTCACCGAACAGCCCGACCCACTGCCCGGTGAGGATCAGCAGGATCCCGGCGACGGGGATGACCGTGGTGAGCGCCCAGCCCAGGAAGATCCGTCGACGGACCCCCGGGACGTGCCGGTTGGCCGGCACGCCCTGGGCGAGGGCGCGGACGGTGATCGGCCGCATGATCCGCTCGGCCTGGAGGTACGAGATCAGGCAGGTGGTGGTCCCGCCGAGGATGCTCGTCACGCCCACCACCAGGGCGAGGCGGGGGGAGTGGGCCACGTTGGCGACGACAAAGACGATGGTGCCGATCAGCCACATGGCCCCGGAGATGAGCGCCTGGTGGAAGGGCAGCCGCAGGGCCCGGTTGCGGATCGCCCCGCCGAACTCCTCACCTGACCGGTCGACCCGGAGTACCGGGAGCAGGAGCAGGGTCGACGCGATGACCCCGCCGATGAACGCCAGCACAAGGTAGCCGATGAACAGGTACTGGTTGAGGAACCGGAACTGGTCCAGGTCGAGGAAGCGGTCCATCGGCAGGACGAAGCGCAGGAACGCGAAGACGAAGACCGCGCCGATGATGTTGGCCTGCACCATCGTGAGGGCATAGACGGGCCAGGGGGTGGCCCACAGCCACCGGAACAGCCTGACCCAACGCTCCATTGGGTCAAGGGTAGTTCCCGGGGCTCGTCACGGGAACGCAGGTGTGACGTAGTGCGGCGATATGGTGGGGCCATGCCAGGGGTGTTCGATCGGTTGGCCGGTCAGTCCGACGTCGTGGCGGAGCTGACCGCCGCGGCGTCGGCGGCGCGTGCGCGGGTGCCGGGCCAGGGGTGGGACGAGTCGGACGCGCGGATGGTCCACGCGTGGCTGTTCACCGGTCCACCGGGGAGCGGACGGAGCGTCGCCGCCCCGTGTTTCGCCGCCGCGTTGCAGTGCGAACACCCGGAGATCGTGGGCTGTGGCGAGTGCCGGTCCTGCCACACCGTGCTGGCGGGGACCCACGCGGATGTCCACCTCCTGGCTCCGCAGGGCGTCAACATCCTTCTCAAGGACGTCAAGGAGACCATCCACCGCGCCGCCAGTCGCCCGAGCACCGGCCGCTGGCAGATCGTGGTGGTCGAGGAGGCGGACCGGCTCACGGAGCAGTCCGGCAACGCGCTGCTCAAGGTGGTGGAGGAGCCGCCGAGCCGCACGGTGTTCCTGCTGTGCTCGCCCACGACGGACCCCATGGACATCATGGTCACCCTGCGGTCCAGGTCGAGGAACGTCGCGCTTCGTCAGCCGGACGCGGCCGCCGTGGAGAGCGCGCTCCTCGCCGGCGGTGGGATCGACCCGGAACGTGCGCGGTGGGCCGCTGCGGTCTCCTCCGGGCACATCGGTCGCGCCCGGTGGTTGGCCACCGACGAGGCCACTCGCGAGCGTCGGGACGTGGTGTTGGAGCTGCCCATGGTCATGCACAATCCCGGCCGGGCGTTCCCGCTCGCGGACAGGCTGGTCAGCGCCGCGGAGCAGGAGTCCCTCGCCCGCAACACCCGGAACGACGAGCGTGAGGTGGAGGAGCTGCGCACCGCGATGGGTGTGGGCGGCACCGGGAAGGGGGCGGTCGCGGCGGGTCGCGGCGCCGCGGGCGCGGTGAAGGAGCTGGAGAAGGCGCAGAAGTCGCGGCGGACCCGTTCCACCCGTGATTCGCTGGACCTGGCGTTGGTCGACCTGGCGGGCTTCTACCGGGACGCGCTCATGGCCGGACTCGGGGTCGCGGACGTCGCCCCGGTGCACCCGGACAAGGCCGAGGAGTCGGCGCGCCTCGGGGGGCACTATCCGCCGGCGTCCGTGCTGGGGGCCATCGAGGCCATCCAGGAGTGTCGCGCGGCCATCGAGGTCAACGTGAAGCCGAAGTTTGCCGTGTCCGCGATGGTGGGGGCGATACGCGAGGCGCTGGGTTGACGGAGCAGAGTTGATGGAGCAGGGGTGATGTACCAGGGTGGAGGCCACCCGCACCCGGGGTACCGGTCGTTTTCCGGCGGCGAGAGCCGGTCGTATATAGTTGCGTCGCCCCACAAGGGCTCGCCGCGTTAGCTCAGTCGGTAGAGCATTTCACTCGTAATGAAAAGGTCGTCGGTTCGATTCCGACACGCGGCTCAGATGGAAGAACGCCCCTGATCTCGGGAAACCGAGGGCGGGGGCGTTCTGCTTCGGAGCCCCAGTCATGTCGCGGTAGGGAGTTCCCGACTGTCCGGTCTGGGTAGACCAGGTCTCCTCAGGGCTTTCGCGCCAGAAAGCTCAGCAGCGCAGTTCCACGCGAGCGTGGCGAACGAACCAACTCTCCCACTGCTCTGGTGTCCACCCTCGTTCACGCGTCAGTCTCAACCACACGGATCTGCCGGTGAGCATCCACATCGCGTCGACGACCGCGTCGGGGGGAGGAGATCCGAGGATGAGCCCGGAGGCCCACCGCACCTCGTCCCAACGGGTGCGTTCCCGTTCTGCGAGTCGCCCCGCGGCGACGTCGTCGACGACGGCGGCCTCGTCGAGAACGTACTGGATGGCGGCCGATCGTTCGTGCGCCCCGCGCAGCCATCTCGCGCCGGCGGCCAGGCGGTCCTCGACAGCTCCCTCGCCCATCTTGACGTAGTCCGGCAACTCGCGGACGGGGGAGTTCGCGCCATCAGACGACGACAGATCAATGCAGGTGTCGAGAAGGGTGAGCTTCCCGTCGAACTGCTGGTAGACGGTCTGCCGGGTGAGGCCTGCGGCGGAGGCGACGTCGGACATCGTCGTGGCCACCCATCCCCGTTCGATGAACATCTCCCGCGCGACGTCCACCACTGCCGCCCGGTTGAGGCGAGCCCGCTCCGCACGGAGCTCCGACGAGTAGGTCCTGGCCATGATCCGAGTCTAGACAGAATTGAGTTTACGATGTGTAATGTCAATTATGGATTCAGGATTCGTCGATACGCGGCTCGGCCGGCTCCACGTCGATGTGGTCGGCGAGGGCCCGCCACTCGTGCTGTGGCACAGCATGTTCGTCGACTCGACGAGCTGGAACCGACTCGTGCCGCTGCTGAAGGGCGCCCATCGTCTCCACCTGATCGACGCACCGTCCTGCGGGAGAAGTGACCCGTTGCGCGAGGCGACGGACATCTCCGCATGTGCGGACGCCGCGATCGAGGTGCTGGAGCATGTCCGGGGGTCGTCCGGGCAGGACGGGGTCGACTGGCTCGGCAATGCGTGGGGTGGTCACGTCGGCATGGAGGTGGCCGCTCGCAGGCCCGACCTGATCCGCAGTCTCGTCGCCGTCAGCGCGCCGACTCACCCGATTAATCGACTCCTCCGCCGCAAGGTCCGGATGCTGGTCCCGCTCTACCGGCTGATCGGGCCCCGCGGGCCGGTGAGGTCCGCGATCGAGGAGACCATCTTCACCGACCGCACCCGCGCGCACGATCCCGAGGCCGTCGAGGTGTTGCGTGGTGCGCTCGACCGGGCGGGGCGCACGGCGACGATTCGGGCCATCGAGACCGCGATCCTCAATCGTGTCGACCTGCTCTCGGCGGCACTGGAGGTGACGTGCCCGGTCCTGTTCGTCACCACCGACGACCGCGGCGAGTGGACGCCGGAGCAGGCCCGCGCGGTCGCCGCCGAGATGATCGACGCACGCGAGTCGACGGTGTCCGGGGCGCGGGTGATACCCGCGCTCGAACAGCCCGAGTCAACCTTCCTCGCCCTGGGCGAGTTCTGGGCGGGGCTGGATCGCCGCTGATGCGCGAGGTGTTCGGCCATCCTGGGGTTTCCCCGGTGGGGGACCGCCGAACCCATCGGAGCACGGCTCTGCCGATATGGCGAACACTGGCGGTGACGACGACCGCTCGCTACAGTCGAGTAACGGATTACGTAGTTAGATAGCGCGAATTGGCGTCCCCTCGACCGAAGGATCCCTGATGACTACCTCCCCTCTGCTCGTCGAGCGAGCCGACCACATCGAGACGTGGACACTCAACCTGCCGGATTCCCGGAACCCCATCTCCGATCCTGCGATCGTCGACGCCCTGTGTGACCGGGTCGCAGCGGTCAATGCCGACCATGACGTCCGGGCCGTCGTGCTCACCGGCGCCGGCTCGGCGTTCTCCGCCGGCGGCAACGTCAAGGACATGGTCGACAAGGCGGGGATGTTCGGGGGTAGCCCGTACGAGCTCCGTAACGGCTACCGGGGAGGGATCCAGCGGATCCCCCGCGCGCTGTATCACTGCGAGGTGCCGGTGGTCGCGGCCGTCAACGGCCCCGCGGTGGGCGCGGGTTGTGACCTGGCGGTGATGTGCGACCTGCGGGTGGCCTCGACCAAGGCGTGGTTCGCCGAGAGTTTCGTCCAGCTGGGGATCATCCCGGGCGACGGCGGCGCATGGCTGCTGACCAAGGCCATCGGCCCGGCCCGGGCGGCCGAGATGGCGCTCACCGGAGATCGCGTCAAGGCCGAGCAGGCCGCCGCGTGGGGGCTGGTCAACGAGGTCGTGGAGCCCGAGAACCTGCTGGAGGCGGCCCACGCCCTCGCCGCACGGGTGGCCAAGAACCCGCCGCACGCGGTGCGGATGGCCAAGAAGCTGCTCCGCGAGTCACAGCACCAGTCGCTCGAGTCGCTGCTCGAGCTCTCGGCGGCGATGCAGGCGCTCGCGCACCACACCGCCGATCACCGCGAGGCGCTCGCGGCGTTCGGGGAGAAGCGCGCAGGGGAGTACACGGGGCGCTGACCCGTCCCCGGGGCCACGCGGGGCGCTGATCCGCCCCCCGGGACTTC
>NZ_JAALEA010000328.1 GCF_014145145.1 Dietzia cercidiphylli | reverse complement strand
GCGCCGGTCACTCCGCCGTCTGGTCAGGGGCGTGCTGCCCCGTGGCCGGTGGGGGCGTGGCCGGTGGGGCCGTCGCCGGCTGGATGGGCGCCCAGGCGGGTCCGGTCTCGGCGAGTTCCGGGTCGACCTTGGCGAACAGCGGGCTGGGCTTGGCCAGCGGGATCCCGGGGGTGAGCTCGGTGCGCGCCCACCGGGCCTGCTCGGAGGCGTAGTCGCCCATGATCACCGGGTAACTGCGCCCGGCCTCGGGCAGGCCCGTCCCGACCAGGTCCACCGGCATGTCGTCGATCACCTCGTGGACCTGCGGCGACGCGGCCCACACGCCCTGCCCGCCGATCGCGCCGTGGATCTGCTGCGCGGCCGACGGCAGGTACGGGGTGAGCAGGGTGTTGGCGTCGGAGACCACCTGCAGGGCGGTGTGCAGCACGGTGCCCAGGCGCTCGCGCTGGTCCGGCTCCTTGGCCAGCTTCCACGGCTCGGTCGCGGCGATGTAGCGGTTCGCGGCGCCGACGATCCGCATCGCCTCGGTGGCACCGGCCCTGAAGCGGGAGCGCTCGAGGTGGCCGCCGACCGTGGCGAACGCGGACTCCGCGTCACGCAGGAGTTCGGCGTCGAGGTCGGTCAGGGTGCCGGGGCGCGGGATCTCGCCGAAGTTCTTGTGCGCCATCGACACCGTGCGGTTGACCAGGTTGCCCCAGCCGCCCACGAGCTCGGCGTTGGTGCGTCGCACGAACTCGTCCCAGGTGAAGTCGGTGTCCTGGTTCTCCGGGCCGGCCACCGAGATGAAGTACCGCAGCGAGTCGGGGCCGAACTCCGCCAGGAAGTCCCGGACGTAGATCACCACGCCCCGCGAGGAGGAGAACTTGGACCCGGACATGGTGAGGAACTCCGACGAGACCACCTCGGTGGGCAGGCCGAGCGCACCGAGCGCGCCCGGCTCGCCACCGTGCGCACCCCGGCCGTCGTAGCCGATGAGCTCGGCCGGCCAGATCTGCGAGTGGAACGTGATGTTGTCCTTGCCCATGAAGTAGTGGGAGACGGCCTCGGGGTCGGTCCACCAGCGACGCCACGCCTCGGGCTCACCCGAGCGCCACGCCCACTCGATCGAGGCGGACAGGTAGCCCACCACGGCGTCGAACCACACGTAGAGCTTCTTGTCGCCCCGGTCCTGCCAGCCCTCGACCGGGATCGGGATCCCCCAGTCGATGTCCCGGCTCATCGCACGCGGACGCAGGTCCTCGAGCAGGTTGAGCGAGAACTTCAGGACGTTGGGCCGCCAGTCCTTCCGACCCTTGAGCCAGTCCCCCAGCGAGTCCGCGAGGGCGGGCAGGTCCAGGAACCAGTGCTCGGTCTCGATGAACTTCGGGGTCTCACCGTTGATCTTGGAGACCGGGTTCTTCAGGTCCGCCGGGTCCAGCTGGTTGCCGCAGTTGTCGCACTGGTCGCCCCGGGCGCCGTCGTAACCGCAGATCGGGCAGGTGCCCTCGATGTACCGGTCCGGCAGGGTGCGGCCCGTCGACGGGCTCACCGCCCCGGTGGTGGTCTTGGCCACCATGTACCCGTTGCGGTGCAGGCCCCGGAAGAGCTCCTGGACCACCGAGTAGTGGTTCCGGGTGGTGGTGCGGGTGAACAGGTCGTAGCTCAGCCCCAGTCCGGCCAGGTCGTCGACGATCACCCGGTTGTACCGGTCCGCGAGCGACTGGACCGACACCCCCTCCTTCTCGGCCTGCACGAGCAGCGGGGTGCCGTGCTCGTCGGTGCCCGAGACCATCAGCACGTCGTTGCCGGCCATCCGCTGGTACCGGGAGAAGACGTCCGACGGCACCCCGAACCCGGAGACGTGTCCGATGTGCCGGGGGCCGTTCGCGTACGGCCATGCGACCGCGGTCAGGACTGTCTTCGCCATGCGTCCAGAGTAGTGGTCGCGTCCGCGGCCGCCGTGCCGGGAGTGCACCCGGCCCGCGTCAGGCGTTCTCGGCCGCCGGATCGTGCGAGAGCGACTTGTGGATCGACACGCACAGGGCGATCAGCACCAGGACGAACGGTGACGCCGCGATGATGGTCATGTTCTGCAGGCTCGACAGCGCGTTCCCGCCGCCGTCGCCCGCGAGGAGCATGATGATCGCGACCGCCGCGGTGAAGGTACCCATGAGCATGACGATCCACCGTGACGGCTCCTCGACCCCGTGCTGGGCCATGCCGCCCATGACGATCGACGCCGAGTCGGCCGAGGTGATGAAGAAGACGGCGATGAGCACCATGGCGACCACCATGAGCACCGGCGCGAGCGGCAGTTCGCGGAGCAGGTTGAACAGCTGGGGCTCGAGCGAACCGTCGCCGAAGATGCTCCGACCGGCGTCCTCGAGATACAGGGCGAACCCGCCGAAGATCGAGAACCACAGCACCGACAGCGTGCTGGGTATGAGGACCACGCCGATGATGAACTCGCGGACCGTGCGGCCCCGGCTGATCCGGGCGAGGAACATCCCGACGAAGGGCGACCAGGAGATCCACCAGGCCCAGTAGAAGACCGTCCAGCCGGACAGCCACTCGGCCGCCTCGCCGTTCTCGCTCACCGCGGTGCGGGAGGCCATCTCGAAGAAGTCGGAGAAGTACGCACCGACGGTGGTGGGGACCAGGTCGAGCATGAAGAACAGCGCGCCGGAGAAGATCGCGACGAACAGCGCGAGCGAGACCGCCAGCACCAGGTTGATGTTGGACAGGATCCGGACGCCGTTGCCGATCCCGGAGGCCGCCGAGGCGAGGAACACCAGTCCCAGGACCACGATGACGCCCACGACGAGCGCGATGCCGCCGCCGCTGACCGCACCGGTCTCGTTCAGCCCGGCCCGGATCTGCAGCGCGCCGAGACCGAGCGAGGCGGCGGTACCGAAGATCGTGGCCACGACCGTCGCGATGTCGAGCACCTTGCCCATCCACCCGTTGGCCCGCTTCTCGCCGATCAGCGGGACGAACGCCTGCGAGATCAGGTGGCCGCGCTTGAAGCGGTAGGCCGCCAGCGCGAGGGCCAGGCCGACGATGGCGTACATGGACCACGGATGCAGGGTCCAGTGGAAGGCGGTGGTGGCCATGGCCACGTCGTACTGCTGCTCCTGACCCGGCGGCGGGGTCTGGAAGTGGGTGAGCGGCTCGGACACGCCGTAGAACATCAGACCGATGCCCATGCCCGCGGCGAACATCATGGCGATCCAGGACCGGGTGGAGTACTCAGGCTTCTCGTGGTCGCCTCCCAGCCGGATCGCGCCGAAGCGGGAGAACGCCAGATAGACGGTGTAGGCCACGACCGTGGTGGCCACCACGATGAACAACCAGCCCACCGTGTGGACCACCACGTCGAACGCCCGACCCGCGGCGCTCTCGAACGAGACCGTGTAGAACAAGCCCCACACCACCACGATCAGGGCGATCACGGCGGCGGGGACGATCACCGCGAAGTCCGCGCGAAGCCGTGCCGTCGGCGCGGGAGGTGGCGTGTTCCCGGGGTCACTCTTCTGTTCTCTAGAGGTGGACATTCCTGAAACCTTGTCAACAACTTCGGCGCTGTGCAAGATAATAAGTTCTTCACCAGCACAGGTGCGTGTAAGCATGAACGGGTGCGCGAGCGTCTGATACCCGTCCCGGAGCTGCTCCGTGCGCTGCGGGAACGGGCGCGGTCACACGGCCTGGCGCCCCCTGCCGCCTTCCTCGGCGACTGGCGGGATCGCCGCGCCGTGGTGGTCCCGTCGGTCGACCTCCGGCCCGTGTCGCAGGAGTCGGCGTTCGAGGAGAGCGACCACCTCGTCGTCGTCTACCGGTCCTTCCCCGACACCGTGCCCGGCGCCGCCCCACCGCTCCCGGCCGCGGTGCGCGGCGAGGCCTCCGGGTGGCTCACCCTCGACGCCGACGGCCGGTGGACACGCCACGGCGACGCCCCCGACCCGGCGCAGGTGGTCCGCGACCACGGTGCCGCCCGACGTGACGGCCGCCAGGACGACGACAACAACGACAACAACGACAACCCTGCCGACCACTTCCCGGACTGGGCCGCGCCGGACCGCGGGGCGCACCGCTCGGCCGTGACGGACTGTCTCGAGTCGATCCGCGCGGGCGAGGTCTACCAGGCCTGTCTGAGCACGCGACTGCACGGCAGGCTCCGCGCGGACCCGCTCGAGACCTTCCTCGCGATCGCCGGCCACTCCCCCGCCGCACGCTCGGCGTATCTCGAGGGACCCTGGGGCGCCGTCCTCGGGTTCTCGCCCGAGGAGTACCTGGTGCGCCGCGGCGATCAGGTGCGGTCCAGCCCCATCAAGGGCACGCTGGCGGCGGACCTGGACCCGGCGCTCTTGCTGGGGTCCGCGAAGGACATCGCGGAGAACATCATGATCGTGGACCTGGTCCGCAACGACCTCGGGCGCGTGGCCGACGTCGGGTCGGTGACCGTGACCGACCTGCTCGCCATCCGCCCGGCGCCCGGCGTGCACCACCTGGTCTCCACCGTCACCGCCCGCACGACCGCGGACAACGCGGCGCTGGTGGAGGCCACCTTCCCCCCGGCCTCGGTGACGGGGACGCCGAAGGCACGGGCCCGCGAGCTGATCGCCGGGTGGGAACCGCGGTCGCGGGGCCTGCACTGCGGGGCGTACGGCCTCGCCCTGGGCCGGGACCTCGAGCTCGCGGTGGCCATCCGCACCCTCGAGGCCACCCCCGACGGGCGCGTCGAGTTGGGCGTGGGCGGCGGCATCACCATCGACTCGGACCCCGACGCCGAGTGGGACGAGTGCGTACACAAGGCCGCGTTCACCTGGGGCGGTGGACCGGTGCCCTGGTAGTCGGCAGCGCGCGACGTGGTGGTCAGCCCCGCGAGGTGCTCAGCCCCGCGAGTCGACGACCGCCTGGTAGAGCTCCCGCTTGGTCAGTGACGAGCCCTCGGCGACGGCCGCGCAGGCGTCCTTGAGCCGCTCTCCCGCCTCGACCCGCTCCTCCACGATCTCGACCAGGTCCTCGGTCGTGGCGGTCGAGTCCTCGGCGTCCGCCCCCTCGATCACCACCACGATCTCCCCGCGCACCCCGTCGGCGGTCCGCTCGGCCAGCTCGCCGAGCGTGCCCCGCAGGACCTCCTCGTACATCTTGGTGAGCTCACGGCACACCGCCGCGCGCCGACCGGCGCCCAGCACCTCCGCCGCCTCGGCGAGAGTGTCCCCGAGGCGGTGGGGCGACTCGAAGAACACGCACGTGCGCTCCTCCGCAGCAAGCCGGGCCAGCCAGGTGCGGCGACGACCAGCTCGGCGCGGGGGGAAGCCGTCGAAACAGAACCGGTCCACGGGCAGGCCGCTGAGCACCAGTGCCGTGGTGACGGCCGACGGGCCGGGAAGACAGGTCACCGGGAGCCCGGCCTCGATACACGCGGTGACCAGCGAATACCCCGGGTCCGACACCGCGGGCATCCCGGCGTCGGTCACCACGGCCACCACGTCACCGGCGCGGACCCGGTCCATCAGCTGGGGCACGCGGCCCGTCTCGTTGTGCTCGTAGAAGCTCATGACCCGGCCGGGGACCGTCACCCCGAGCGCCGTGGCGAGCCCGCGCAGACGCCGGGTGTCCTCGGCGGCCACGACGTCGGCGGTGGCGAGCAGGTCCTTCAGCCGGGAGGAGGCGTCGCCCGGATTCCCTATGGGGGTGGCCGCCAACACGACACGTCCGGACGTCATGCGCTCCACCCTATCCCCGGTCGCCCCCGTCCCCGGTCGCCGATGTCCGCGCCCGCGTCTCGCCAGAGTCTCGTCCGCGTCTCGCCCGCGTCCTGCCCTGCCCGTGTCCCCGGTCCCGGGAAGGCCACCATTATGCTCGCGGTGTGACCTCGACCCCAGGCGTGCGATCCCCGGGCCGCCCGCTCCCGGATCCGGACACCGGGCCGGTCGACACCCCCCGCGACTGGATCGCCACCGGCGTCATCCTGGTCCTGGCCTTCCTCTCGCGCTTCTGGGGCCTGACCTCCGCCACGGACGAGGGCACCCCGGTCTTCGACGAGAAGCACTACGCGCCGCAGTCGTTCAGCATCGCGCAGCTGGGGATCGAGGAGAACCCGGCCTACGGACTGGTGGTCCACCCGCCCGTCGCCAAGCAGATCGAGTCGCTGGGCGGACTGCTCTTCGGCTACACCCCACTGGGCTGGCGGTTCACCGCCGCGATCTGCGGCGTGCTCGTGGTGCTCATGGTCATGCGGATCACCAGGCGGCTGACCCGATCCACGCAACTCGGCCTGGTCGCGGGCCTGCTGCTGTGTCTGGACGGGGTCACCTTCGTGACCTCCCGCATCGGCATGCTCGACATCTACCAGGTCCTGTTCGTCACTGCCGCCGCCGGTGCCCTGCTCGTCGACCGCGACCAGATGCGCGGCCGGATGCACCGCGCCGCGCTCGCCGGCCGGCTCCACCTGTCGGACTTCGGACCGCGACTGGGCTTCCGCTGGTGGCGGTTCACCGCCGGCGTCATGCTCGGGCTGGCCCTGGGCGTCAAGTGGTCGGGCCTGTACTTCATCGCGTTCTTCGGCCTCATGACGGTGGCCTGGGACTGGGCGTTGCGCAGTCGCTACGGGGTGCGGCGACCGCTGGCGGGCACGCTGCTCCGGGATGCCGTCCCGGCCTTCGTCACCCTGGTCATCTGGCCCGCCCTGATCCACATGTTCACCTGGCTCCCGTGGTTCGCCGGTGAGAACTCGGTGTACCGGCACGCGGTGGGGTCAAAGGTCGACGACAACTGGCTGCCCGACTCACTCCAGTCGTGGCTGTATTACCAGTCGTCCGTGCTCGACTTCCACTCCTCGCTCACCACCTCGGCGGGCAACCTACACCCGTGGGAGTCCAAGCCGTGGACCTGGCCGATGAGCCTGCGGCCGATGCTCTATTACGTCGAGCAGGGCGAGGACGTGACCGGCTGCGGTCAGGACTCCTGCGTCCGCGCCATCATGCTCCTCGGCACGCCCGCGATCTGGTGGCTCGCGATCCCGGTGCTCGGCTGGGCGTTCTGGCGGGCCGTCATCTGCCGCGACGGCCGGTACGCGTTCCCGCTCGTCGGCTACATGGCCGGCTATCTGCCGTGGTTCTTCCAGCACGACCGCCAGATGTACTTCTTCTACGCCTCGGTGATGGTGCCGTTCTTCGTGATGATGGTCGCGCTGGTGCTGGGCGAGATCGCCGGCAGGTCCACCGACTCGCCACGGCGCAAGACGATCGGCCGGGCGATCGTGTGCCTCTATCTGGGGCTCGTGGTGGCCAACTTCCTCTACATGCTGCCCATCCTGTCGGGGATGCCCATCACCTCGACGGAATGGAACCAGCAGCTCTGGCTGCCGTCCTGGCGTTAGCCTCGACTCGCCCCGCCGTGCCGCCCACCGCGAGCGACGCCGGCCCTACCCGCCCAGCGCCCGGTCGATGCTGAACCGGCCCGCCCCGACCGCCGCGATGAGCAACACGCCCACCCCGAGTGCCACCACGAGCTCCCAGCCGTTCTGGGTGACGAAGGGCCCGTTGGTGGCGTGGACGAAATACAGGGCTCCCGCCATGTCCACCGCCAGCAGGATCCCGGCCAGCGGCGTGAGGATGCCCGCGATGAGTGCGATCCCCGCGATCAACTCGACCCCGGCGACGACCGCGGCGGTCACCTCCGGCTGCGGGATCCCGTACCCGGCGAACTGCTCGCCCACCCGGCTCAACCCCAGCGTGAAGAACTTCTGCCACCCGTGGGCCACGAACACCGCCCCGAGCCCGAGCCGGGCCAGCAGGATGGCGGCGTCGTTGAGGGTCTCCATCCCCCTCACGGGAGGATTCCCTCTCCGGCCTTGTTGATGCGACGGCTCAGGAGTCGCATCGCGAGTGTGTAGAGCGGCGGAGCGAACTTCTGGGCGGCGAACCCCAGTCGGATGTCCGGCGAGGTGTAGACGATGTAGCGCCCCTTGCGTACGCCCTCGAGTGTCTTCTCGGCCGCGACCTCCGGGGTGACGGCGTGGCGTCTGAACTGGTCCACGGTCTTGGCGACCTGCGGGTTCGAACGGTCCACGCCCGCGATCTCGACGGTCTCCACCAACGGGGTGTCCACCCCGCCGGGACACACCAGGTGCACGCCGATCCCGTACGGCGCCAGGTCGAAGCGGAGCACCTCGGCGATGCCACGGATGCCGAACTTGGCGGCGCTGTACGCGGCGTGCCACGGCAGACCCAGCAGACCGGCGGCGGACGAGACCATGACGAGCGCGGCGGGTCGCTTCGCCGCCATCATCGCCGGGACGAACGCCTCGATCACGTGGATGGTGCCCATGAGGTTGACCTCGACCATGGACCGCCAGACGCGGTGTTCGAGCAGGTCGGGCCGCCCCCATGCCGAGTTGCCCGCGACGTGGAAGATCGCGTGCGGGGCGCCGTGCGCGGCGATCGTGCTCTCGCCGAACCCCATCACCGCCTCGTGCTCGGTGATGTCCACGGTCTCGGAGCCCAGCACCGCGCCACCCGCGTCCCGGCAGGCCTGTGCCGCCGTCTGCAACCCGGCGGCGTCGCGGTCCGTCAGCACCAGCCGCGCGCCCTCGCCCGCCAGCCGGATCGCCACGGCGCGGCCGATCCCGCTGGCCGCTCCGGTGACCACGCAGGTCTTGCCACGGTAGTCGGTGATCCGTCGCCTCGACATGTGCTCCCCTTCCGGCCCGGGTCGCTCGAGCGGGCCTCCTGGGGTCCCACCGTAGCGGCCCGCCGGTGTCAGGAAGGTGGCCTGACGCCGGTCGGGGTCAGCCGCGCGCCGGGACGGGCGGAACGTGGTCGCGCAACACGCAGCGGCTCCCGCTGTAGATCGTGGCCATGCAGCGGTTGCAGTGCACGCACAGGGACCGACGACGATCATCGGCCCTCAGCTTGTTGGGCAGGTCCGGCTCACGCAGGAGGCCGCGCCCCATGGCCACGAACTCGAATCCCGCGCTCATCGCCTTGTCGATCGACGGTCGGTCGACGATCCCCCCGAGCAGCATCATGGGCATACTCACGGCCTCGCGGATCTGGCGGGCGTCGTCGAGCATGTAGGCGTCCGTGTAGGGGTACTCCTTGAACATCCTGGGTCCGACGACCTTCATGCCCAACTTGATGACCGTCGGCTGGGTGGCGGCGAACTCGTGCAGCGGCGCGTCGCCCTTGAACAGGTAGATGGGGTTGAGCAGGGAGCTGCCCACGGTCATCACCAGGGCGTCCGCCGAGCCGTCCTCCTCGATCCACCTGGCCACCTGCACGGCCTCGTCGATCCAGAATCCGCCGGGCACGCCGTCGTCCATGTTGAGCTTGATGGTCACGGCGATCCGGTCGCCCATCGCGTCGCGGATGGCGCGGCCGATGCGGCGGGCGAACCGAGCACGGTTCTCGAGGGACCCGCCGTAGGAGTCCTTGCGCTTGTTCAACTTGGGGCTGAGGAACTCGCTCACCAGGTAGTTGTGCCCGAAGTGCACCTCGATGGCGTCGAACCCGGCCTCCGCCGCCCCACGGGCCGCTCGGACGTGGTCCTCCACGATACGATCGATATCCGCCTCGGTGCAGGCCCTGGTCAGGGACATTCCCGTGGGGGCCGGGATGCGGGACGGCCCCATCGCCGGCATCTTGTTGGAGGCGGAATTGGCCACCGCCCCCGCATGGCCGACCTGCGCCGAGACGGCCGCGCCCTCGGCGTGCACCGTGTCGGTGAGCTTGCGCAGCATGCCGCCGTCGTCCATGCCCCAGTGATACTGGTGCCGGTCGGTCCGACCCTCGGGCGAGGTGGCCAGGTAGGCGACCGTCGTCATGCCGACGCCGCCGCGGGCGTACTCGGCGTGGAACTCGATGAGCTCGTCGGTGACCCGGCCCTCGGGGCAGCGGCCCTCGAACGTCGCGGCCTTGACGATGCGATTGCGCAGCGTCACCTCTCCGATCTTCGCCGGGCTGAAGACATCGGGGACGGGGCTACCTGGTGCGAGGGTCATAGGCGAACTATAACGCGTTCCAATCCAGTGATCACGTGCTTTGGCCAGCACTTTTGCACTGAGTGCAATTGGCTCACCTGTCTCCGTGCCCGTCTTGCGAGCGCGCGCCGGCCCGCTCAGCCCTGGGGGGTGAGCGACGTCGCGTCGATCCCCGCGAGCGCCTGATCCACCAGGTCGGCCGCCGAGTCCGTGGGTACCACCCTCTCCAGGGCACTCCCCACCCCCGGGACGCCACCGACGAGCGCGGAGACCGAACCGTTGGTGTCTCCGGCGAGCAGGTGGTCGATCGACCTGCCCAGCGCCGGTGCGACCGAGCAGACCGCGCTGGTCGGCAGTCCGGCCCCGGCGAGGTTGGCCACGCTACCGACGTTGCAGACCGCGGTGGCCGTGGAACCGACCGGCCCGCTGGTCGACCCCGGAAGCGAACCGGTGACGGAACCGAGCTGCGCGTTCGCGGTCCCGGCGCCCGCGAGGAGGGTTACGGCGGCCACGCCGCACACGGTGAGAAGTCTTCCGGACATGTCGCTCTCCCTGGGGTCGTCGAGGGCGGCGCTCACCGCCTGCACCTCAGCACATCAGAGTTCGCTTACCTCAAAGTGGACTTTGCGTGGATTACGGGTGCGTCCACGACGAACGGGCGCCCCGCGGATCCGCCAGGGACGACCCCTGTGGCTAGTCGGTGGGCTCGACCCGGTCGGCGTGACCGAGCGACCTCCCCGGAGCGACGAGATCTCTGACAGCCCGCTTCAGTTCGGTGATCTCGGGGAATCCGCCATCCCTCTTGCGGTTCCAGACCTGCTCGTCGCCGACATCGATCCGGAACGTGCCGCCGGTGGCAGGCACGAGCGCGATCTCGCCGATCTCGCTCTCGAAAGTCTGGAGAAGCTCGCCCGCGTACCACTGGGCGCGGAGCATCCACCGGCACTGCGTACAGAAGGTGATGGCGATCCGGGGAGACGGCATACCGCCCACAGTGCCACAGGTGGACTGACCGGTATCAGCGCTGGGCGGGCTCCGCCTGCTCCGGATGCTCCTCGTACATCGAGTCGATCTCCTCGACGCTCCTGCCGGTGGTCTCGATGCGGAACAGCCACGTGATGAGAGCCCCGAGCAGGGATGTCCCCACCAGGATCGCCAGGACTGCGCTGGTTCCCCAGGCGACCAGAAGGATCGGGAACAGGAACGAGGTCAGCACCGCACCCGACTTGGCGATGGACGCCGCCATGCCGGCACCCGTCCCGCGCAGTGCGGTCGGGAACACCTCCCCCGCCACCACATAGGTCATCGAGTTGGGCCCGAGGTTGGTCATGAACTGGAACAGGATGAAACCGGCAAAGACGAGCACCGTCTGCACCGACCCGTGGGCGAGGGTGGACGACGCGGCGATCGCCAGCCCGGTCGCGCAGCCGAGGAACCCCAGCATCTGCAACCGCATTCGACCCCACCGGTTGACCAACACGATGGCGACCAGGATGCCCACCAGGAGGAAGACGTCGATGAGGGCGGCCCCCTTGGCGCCGAGCAGATCCTTGTGGATGATGGCCGACGACGAGGACCCGCTACTGGCGACGTTCCCGAGCGTGGTCGCGATGATCGTCGGCGTGAAGATGCCGATGCCGTAGGTGCTCAGATCCTGGAGGAACCACGGCACCGATGCCAGGATGGTCGACCGACGCCACGGGGCCGCGAACAGCGCGCGGACGTCCTTGGTCTCCGCCTCGTCCGCGCCCCGGTCTGCCGAGAGTGTCACGACCGAGGGGTACTGCGGCGTGCGGTCGAGGAGCTTTCTGAGTTCGACCTCGGCCTCCGCGTGGCGACCGACGTTCGCGAGCCAGTGCGGGCTCTGGACGATGAACAACCGGCCGACGGCGACGAGTGCCGCCGGCACCACGACGACGCCGAACATCAGCCGCCAGGAGTCGAGCGAGTCGGTGGTGCTGAGGATCGCGACACCGACCAGGGTCCCCGCCACGGCCCCTACCGCCTGGAACGCGAACGCCGACAGCACCAGTCTTCCGCGGCCGGCGGTGG
Source organism: Dietzia cercidiphylli (assembly GCF_014145145.1). Lineage (GTDB taxonomy): Bacteria > Actinomycetota > Actinomycetes > Mycobacteriales > Mycobacteriaceae > Dietzia > Dietzia natronolimnaea. The sequence continues at coordinate 2,238 of NZ_JAALEA010000328.1, read as the reverse complement.
ACTGCGTCTCGGAGATCATCGCGTGCGCGGTCGGGTAGTCGCACCCCAGAGCGGTGCCCATCCCGAACAGGCACACCAGGAACACGGCGAACCCGGGCGCCACGGTGGCGCCGAGCAGGAACACGGTGAACAGCACCATCTCGATGAGGAACATCTGTCTGCGGCCGAACCGGTCCGAGAGCCCACCGAGCGCGGTGGCGCCGACCATGATCCCGGCCAGAGGCGCCGCGGTGAGGAGACCGGTCTCCACGGCAGAGAGGGACCAATAGGCGGTGATCAGGGGCAGCGCCACCCCGATGAGGAACACGATCAGCCCCTCGAAGAACTTCCCCGCCGAGGCGAGCCACCAGATCCTGCCCTGCATGCTCGTCATGCCGCCGGCGACCGCGGGGGTGCCGTCCCGCCAGCGGGGGGTCTCGTCGATGAATCGCTGAACCGTCGAGGGGGTCCCCGGTTCGTCGTCGCCCTCGGACGCGGGTATCGCCATGACGCAGAACATTACTCAGGCGCGTCCGCGCGAATCGTGGTGGTAATGAACCCCGTGTTAACGATCGGGGCCACTGCCCTCAGACGCCCGCGCCCAGCTCCACGAGCAACACCCCGCCGGCGATCAGGACGATCCCCGCACCCATCAACGGCGTGAGGGGTTCGCGGAAGAGCAGCCGGCTCAGGACCGCGGCCAGAGCCACGCCGGCGGCCGTCCAGATCCCGTAGGCGACCCCCAGCGGCATCCCCTCGGCCAGCGTCAGGGAGAGGAAGACGAAGGCCACCAGGTAGCCGGGCACGACGGCGGCGTACCACCGCGCGTTGTCGACGGCCATCCGGAGCGAGAGCGTCGCGGCGAGCTCGAAGGAGATCGCGACGGCGAGATAGGCCCAGGCCATCAGCCGGCCCCCTCGGCGCGTGACCGGGCGCGCTGGGATCCCAGTTCGACGCACAACACCCCGGCGATGATCACCGCGATGCCCGCGATCATCAGCGGGGTCAGCGGCTCGTGGTAGATCAGGGACGACAGGCCCGCCGTCAGGGCGACGCCGGAGGCCCCCCAGATGCCGTACGCCACCCCGAGCGGCACGCCCGCCCGCAGGGTGAGGGCCAGGAAGGCGAACGCGCCCACGTACCCGACGGCCACCATCGCGTAGAGCGCGGGCGTGGTGAGCGCCCCCTTCAGTGAGAGCGAGCCCGCCACCTCGAGGGCGATCGCCGCGGCGAGGAACAGCCACTTGCCGCCCACATCGGTGTTCATCGGTCGCCGTTCCTCCAGCAAATGACGGATGTCCCAGGCCATCTGACTCGATGGTCCGGGACATCTCTCCGTGGAGCTAAGGGGAATCGAACCCCTGACCTTCTCGATGCGAACGAGACGCGCTACCAACTGCGCTATAGCCCCCCGGCACCCTCGCGGGCGACGGTGCCGCCCTCTCGAGCAGCGAGGGATACCTTACCAGCACGTCCGGGCGACCGACCAAACCGGGAGGCCGGGAGGCCTCATGAGCTCGCGGTGTGCGTGTGCATCCGCACCCCGTCGTCGTTGAAGATGCTGATCACCTGCGCCGGCCGCGCCCCGGCGGCCGACAGACTGTGCGGGATCTTGGTGTCGAACTCCGCTGCCTCACCCCGGGTCAGGATCAGCTCCTGGTCGCCCAGGACCAGGCGTAACCTGCCGGACAGGACGTAGAACCACTCGTAGCCGTCGTGGACCCGGGGTTCGGGCGCGGCACTCGCCGGCGGGTAGGTGATCTTGTAGGTGCCCACCGATGACCCCTCGGGAGCCAGGGGCGCGATCACCATCCCGTCCCGGTGGATCACCGGACGCCGCACCCTGGGGTCCACGGTCGACGGCGCCACCAGATCGTCGAGGCTGATCCCCAACTGGCGGGTGAGCGGCAGGAGCAGCTCGAGGCTGGCCTGTCTTTTGCCCGATTCGAGACGGGAGAGCGTGCTGGCCGACATGTCCGCGCGCTCGGCCAACTCGTCCAGGGTCCAGCCCTTGCTGTGGCGGTACGCCCGCAATCGCGTCCCGACCTGCCTGAGTTCCTCCGTCACACGCAACTCCTTGCCAATAGTGCAAATCTCCTTGCAGTTTACGCACACCAGGCGTGAACTGTTGTCATGCACACGAACAAGGACATCGAGGAACACTGGGACGCCATCGTGATCGGCGGCGGGGCCGCGGGGCTGTCGGCGGCGCTGATGCTGGGCCGGGCGCGCCGCCGCGTGCTCGTCGTCGACGCCGGC
>NZ_JAALEA010000327.1 GCF_014145145.1 Dietzia cercidiphylli | reverse complement strand
GGGACCCCGAGGCGTCCCCCGGGGAGGCCGGCCCGCCACACCACCTCCAGACGCCCGGCCCCGTCGTCGGTGAACCGCACCGCGACCAGCTCGGGCTCCGGTTCCCCCGGCGTCCAGGCGGTGAGATAGGCGGTCCCGGTCCCCGTGTCGACCGCCGCGGGGCCCGGCGCGGGACACCCGCGTTCGCCGATGCCGCACCACGGCGAGCCGAACCCGGGTGCGGACGGCGCGATCTCGCCGGCGGCCGGCAGTTCGGACGAGGCGTCCAGACCCGTCTGGGTGTTGATCACCCGCACGATCCCCAGGTGGGAGATCACCAGCAGATGGCGGTTGTCGAGCAGCGTGATGGTGGTGGGGATCCCCCGGGTCCCGGCGAACCAGCGGTTCTCACCCTCCGCGGACACCGCACCCACCCCGCCGTACATGGGCACGAACAGAGACCCGCGCCCGTCGACGGTCGCCGTGATCCGCGGTCCGTCCGTCGGCAGGCGCAGACACCACCGCTTGCGCCCGTCGTCCGCGGTCAGCGCGAAGAGATTGCACCCCCGCTCGGAGACGGTGGCCTGGAAGAACGTGCCGATCCCGTCGGAACCGGCCACCCCGGTCGCGGGCGCTCCCAGCGGTCGTGACCAGAGGAGCCCGGGCGACTCGGAGACAGCCGCGTGAGCGCGTCCGGAGTTCGGGGGTCCTCCGGCGACGGACGACCAGCTCGCGGCCTGACCCAGGCGGGCGCCGCCGCTCTCGGTGGCGGACGCGCATCCCGCCGCGATCCCGACCGCCATCGCACCGACCGCCAGAGCCCGCGCGGTGGGTGCGGTCCGCCGCGGAATCGATGCCGGTGCCACTGGAGGTCCCCTTCTCGTCAGATCGTCAGGGGAGAGCGTAGTCCGACCGTCGGCGCGCGGTCCGTCGGACGCACCGGCGGAACTCCTCGACGCGCCGGCAGGGTCGGGGGACAGGGGGGATCGGGGAGTAATCCCCGGGCGCGTGAGGGCCCCCACGGTTACCGTGACCGTGACCACCCGCGACCAGTTCGACACTTCACGAGAGGCGGACCATCCGCGATGACAGCCAGCTCAGGACTCGACACCGCTCTCACCCCGCTGAGCTTCCTGGAGAAGGCCGCTCGTGTGTTCCCCGAGGCGACCGCGGTGGTGGACGGCCCCCGCCGCCAGAGCTACGCGGAGTTCGCCGATCGCGCCACGCGGCTGGCCTCACTCCTGCGGATGCGCGGGGTCGCCCGGGGCGACCGCGTCGGGGTGCTCGCGCCCAACTCCGCCGAGGCGCTGCTCGCACAGTTCGCGGTCCCGCTCGCCGGCGGGGCGGTGGTGGCCCTCAACACCCGCCTCGCGGCCCCGGAGGTCGCGTACATCACCGAGCACGCCGGGATCTCGGTGCTCATCGCCGACGCCGGTCTCCTGGCCGGGCTGGGGGACGAGGTCCCGGAGTCGATCAGTCTGATCCTGGTGACCCCCGACGCCGACGGCACCCAGCCGGACCCGGCCCGCTTCGGTCCCCGCGCCGAGGCGCTGGAGGAGGGTCTGGCACTGGCCTCCCCGCAGCCGGTGTCCTGGGCGGTGGAGGACGAGGACGCCGTGATCGCCGTCAACTACACCTCGGGCACGACGGGGCGCCCGAAGGGCGTCATGTACACCCACCGCGGTGCCTACCTCAACGCCCTCGGGGAGATCATCACCCAGGGACTGGACGCGGACTCGCGCTACCTGTGGACGCTCCCGATGTTCCACTGCAACGGGTGGTGCACGACGTGGGCCCTGACCGGCGCGATGGGCACCCACGTGTGTCTGCGCGCCGTCCGGGGCGATGAGATCTGGAGACTGTTCGACGACGAGGGGATCAACCGCCTCGCCGGCGCCCCGGCGGTGTTGAGCACGATCGCCGACGACCCGGCGGCCCGGCCGGTGACGGGGATCCGCATGGTCACCGCCGGCGCCCCGCCCTCGCCCACGATCCTGCGACGCTTCGAGGACCTGGGCATCGACGTGACGCAGGTGTACGGGCTCACCGAGACCTACGGGCCGTTCACGGTGTGTACGCCCCAGCCCGACTGGGCGGACCTGGACCCGGACGAGCGTGCGGGCCTCAAGTCCCGTCAGGGCGTGGCCATGATCCACGCCGACACGGTCCGGGTGGTCGAGCGGACCAGCCCCGGCGAGAAGCACCTCGTCGACGTCCCGGCCGACGGCGTGACGATGGGCGAGGTCGTCATGACGGGCAACGGCGTGATGAAGGGGTACTTCGCCGACCCCGAGGCCACGGCGACCGCGTTCGCCGGGGGTTGGTTCCACTCGGGCGACCTCGGCGTGATGCACCCGGACGGGTACGTGCAGCTGCTCGACCGCGCCAAGGACGTGGTGGTCTCCGGCGGCGAGAACATCTCCACGATCGAGGTCGAACAGGCGATCGCGGCGCACCCCGACGTGGTGGACTGCGCCGTGGTCTCGATGCCCGACGAGAAGTGGGGTGAGCGTCCGAAGGCGTACGTCGTGGTGAAACCCGGTTCCGACCTCGACGAGGACGGTGTGATCGATCACTGCCGGACCAGGATCGCCCGGTACAAGGTGCCCGGTGCGGTGGAGCTCACCGAGGCCCTGCCGCGCACCTCGACCGGCAAGGTCCGCAAGAACGAACTCCGCGACGCCGCGTGGTCGGGGTGGGACAAGCGCATCAACTGACGGCCCCGCTCCTGCAGGGTGGGCCCGGGTGACGTTATTGTTGTCCCCAGGACCACAATCCGGTGCGCCCGGCCAGTTCGGATCGCACCCAGCCCCGACTCGCAGGAGGTCGACGCAGGCCCATGACGAACATCGTCGTACTGATCAAGCAGGTTCCGGACACCTACTCGGAGCGCAAGCTCTCCGATGGGGACTTCACCCTGGACCGCGAGGCCGCGGACGCGGTCCTCGATGAGATCAATGAGAAGGCCGTTGAGCAGGCTCTCCAGATCAAGGAGGCCGAGGGGGGCGAGGTGACCGTCCTGACCGCCGGTCCCGACCGCGCCACCGAGGCGATCCGCAAGGCCCTGTCGATGGGCGCCGACAAGGCCGTCCACCTCAACGACGAGGCGCTCCACGGCTCGGACGTCGTCCAGACCGCGTGGGCCATCGCCAACGTGCTGGGCACCATCGAGGGCACCGAGCTGGTCATCTGTGGCAACGAGGCCACCGACGGCCGCATGGGCAGCGTCCCGGCCATCATCGCCGAGTACCTGGGCCTGCCGCAGGTCACCCACATGCGCACCCTCGAGGTCTCCGGCGGGACCATCAAGGGTGAGCGGGAGACCGACGAGGGCATCTTCGAGATCGAGGCGTCGCTGCCCTGCGTCGTGTCGGTCGGAGAGAAGATCAACGAGCCGCGGTTCCCCTCCTTCAAGGGCATCATGGCCGCCAAGAAGAAGCCGGTCGAGGTCCTGACGCTGGCCGACACCAACGTCGAGGCCGGCCAGGTGGGCAAGGACAACGCGGCGACCACCGTCACGTCGTCGGTCCCCAAGCCGCCGCGCAGCGCCGGTGAGAAGTTCACCGACGAGGGCGAGGGCGGCAACGAGGTCGCCAAGTACCTCGTCGCGCAGAAGCTCATCTGATCGCGCTCACCCCGACCGACTCCCACCAGTCTTTTTCAAGGAGAATCCACCATGGCTGAAGTCCTCGTCGCGGTCGAGCACGTCGACGGCGAACTCAAGAAGGTCACCCTCGAACTGCTGACCGCCGCACGCGCGCTCGGTGAGCCGTCCGCCGTCGTGTTCGGTGAGACCGGCACCGCCGCAGCGCTCACCGACGCCCTCAAGGAGGCCGGCGCGGAGAAGATCTACGTGGCCGAGGGCGACGCGGTCCAGAACTACCTCGTCACGCCCAAGGTCGACGTCCTCGCCGGGCTCGCCGAGCAGGGCGCGGCGGCGATCGTCCTGGCCGCCACGTTCGAGGGCAAGGAGGTGGCGGGTCGCCTCGCGGCCCGTACCGGTTCCGGCACCCTGTGTGACGTCGTCGAGATCAAGTCCGACGGGTCCGCGGTCCACTCGATCTTCGGTGGCGCGTTCACCGTCGAGGCGACCGTCGCCGGCGACACGCCCATCTACACCCTGCGCCCGGGCGCCGTCGAGGCGTCGCCGTCCGCCGGCGCCGGTGAGGTCGTCGAGGTCGACGTCCCCGAGCCCGAGAACGCCGCCAGGGTCATCTCCCGCAACCCGATCGTCGGTGGCGACCGTCCCGAGCTCACCGAGGCGACCGTCGTCGTCGCCGGTGGTCGTGGCGTGGGTTCGGCGGAGAAGTTCGAAGAGGTCGTCGAGCCGTTGGCCGACTCGCTCAAGGGTGCGGTCGGTGCCTCGCGCGCCGCCGTCGACTCGGGGTACTACCCGGGTCAGTTCCAGGTGGGTCAGACCGGCAAGACCGTGTCGCCGCAGCTGTACATCGCCCTGGGGATCTCGGGCGCCATCCAGCACCGCGCCGGGATGCAGACGTCCAAGACGATCGTCGCCGTGAACAAGGACGAGGAGGCCCCGATCTTCGAGATCGCGGACTACGGCGTCGTCGGCGATCTGTTCAACGTCGCCCCGCAGCTCACCGAGGCCATCAACGCCCGTAAGTGAGTTCGGCGCGACAGCGCCCGGCAGTACCGACCGGACCCCGGCACCCCTGCGGTG
>NZ_JAALEA010000326.1 GCF_014145145.1 Dietzia cercidiphylli | reverse complement strand
GACGGTGGGCCCCTCCGGCCCGTGACCGACCGGCCCTTCCGGCCCCTGGCCGACCGGGGTCTCCGGACCGTGACCCGCCGGGACCTCCGGCCCGTGACCGACCGGCTCCTCCGGCCCCTGGTCCAGGCGGAACGGAGGGTACTCGTCGCGCAGGAGCAGGACGTACGAGCCGACCCGGTACACCCAGCGGTTCAGACCCACGATCAGGTCGAAGAGCCCGGGCAGGTAGCGGCCGGTGAACAGCAACCCGATCGCGGCGATCAGCACGAGCAGGCCCACCAGCGAGATGTTCCACTCGGCGCCCCCGTACTCCGAGGCGCTGGTCAGAGCCGCCCCGCCGCCGGTGAGGATGCCCACGATGAGCAGGTGCGGGATCACGAGCAGCCACCACTTGACCAACACCAGGCCGCGCGAGAGCCGCTCGGGGTAGGCCACGTCCAACTCGGCCGGGTAGTCGGCGGGCGCCAGCGAGAAGGGCGGGTACCGATCCGTGCCGAGCACGGAGTAGGCGTAGAACCCCACGCGCCAGTTCCACCGCAGCACCCCGACGCTGTACATGAACCACGACCGCGGATAGCGACCGGTGAACAGCACGACCAGGCCCGCGGCGATGGTGGTGACCACCAGCGCGAACCACAGCAGCGCGATGACGATGTAGTGCGGGATCGCCAGCAGCCACTTGATCAGCCACATCGCGCGCGAGACCTGCGGGTCCGGGAGCCCGGTCAGACGCAGCGGATCGGGACCCGCGCCCACGGCGGGGACGCCCGCACCGGGCCAGCGGTCGATGTCGCGCCCGAGGCCGGCGGTCCCCAGCAGGATCAGCGGCAGCCCCAGCACCAGCGCCACGATCCCGGTGACCAGAACCCCGGGATTGGCGAGCCCGAAAAGCTCGGTGTGCGCGCCCACCTGCACGTCGACCCACACCGGGCGGGTGCCGTCGGCGTTCATCACCACGACCACCCAGTCGCCGGACTGCAGGTCGACGGTGATCGTCTGCTGCTCGCCGCCCGTCGCGGACTGGGCCCAGAAGTCCTGGTCGGTCGGCGGTTCGGGGGTGCGGGTGCCGGGCACCTCGTCGAGCGCGGTGTCCGGGTCGGACCCCGTGCCCCATGTGTACGGGGTCTCGACGGTGTACCCGGTGTCCCACGGGTCGTCGCCGAACACCGCGTGGGGGACGTCGTTGAGATAGGCCGAGACATCGGACGCATCGGCGATGCCGATGAACACGTCCTGATCGGGGACCACCGGGGTCGCGCGGAGCTGGATACTGATCAGGTCGTCGAGACCGAACGTGCCGACGGTGGCGCCCTCGTCGACGTGGACCGTGAGGGGCGCGGTCGTGATGGCGTGGCCGACGGTCTGGAGTCGCTCGGTGTCCGTGTAGGCGTAGCGACCGTCGCGCTGGGAGGCCTCGGCCACCATGAGAGCCGCGCCGGTGGCGGTCATCCCGAGGCCGAACACGGCCAGCAGGACCCCCGCGACGAGCATGACCCAGTTCACCGGGCGGGTCCGGGGAGAGTGGTGGACCGAGGTGGAGGACGGCCCGGACGGGGTGTCATGTGGAGTTGCCATGATGAGTCCTTGTGCAGTGGGGTGCGGATCCACCAGGGACGGCGCATCCGCCTACATGAGGTGACGTTACTCTTATACGGGCAGTGTGACGCCCGTTTACTCGGGTCTCCAGCCCCGGCTCCAACCCCACCATCGGCCCCCTTCACCCCCGGTCGCCCGCGGCCCCGGACCCGGCCCCGGACGCGGTGGTGATCCCCGCCCGGCGACATCGCCGCGATCTGCGCCTTCGGCCTGACATACC
>NZ_JAALEA010000325.1 GCF_014145145.1 Dietzia cercidiphylli | reverse complement strand
GCGGCGGAGGCAATCGTGGCCGCAGCGGCGCGGCCGGTGCGTTCGGCCGCCCCGGAGGCGCGCCCCGCAGGGGCCGCAAGTCCAAGCGGCAGAAGCGTCAGGAATACGACTCGATGCGGGCCCCCGAGGTCGGCGGCGTCCGGCTCCCCGACGGTCGTGGGCAGGTCCTGCGGCTGGCACAGGGTGCCTCGCTGAGCGACTTCGCGGACAAGATCGACGTCAACCCGTCGCAGCTGGTCCAGGCGCTGTTCAACCTCGGTGAGATGGTGACGGCCACGCAGTCCGTCACCCCGGAGACCCTTCAGCTCCTCGGCGAGGAGATGGGCTTCAAGGTCCAGGTCGTCAGTCCCGAGGACGAGGACCGCGAACTGCTCGACTCGTTCGACCTGTCGTTCGGCGAGGACGAGGGCGGGGAGGACGATCTCGAGATCCGTCCCGCTGTCGTCACCGTCATGGGTCACGTCGACCACGGCAAGACCCGGTTGCTCGACAGCATCCGGTCCGCGAAGGTCGGCGAGGGCGAGGCCGGCGGCATCACCCAGCACATCGGTGCCTACCAGGTCACCGTGCCGGTCGACGATATCGACCGGACGATCACCTTCATCGACACCCCGGGTCACGAGGCGTTCACCGCCATGCGTGCCCGCGGCGCCAAGTCGACGGACATCGCGATCATCGTGGTCGCGGCGGACGACGGCGTGATGCCGCAGACGGTCGAGGCGATCAACCACGCGCAGGCGGCCGACGTGCCGATCGTCGTGGCGGTCAACAAGATCGACAAGGAGGGCGCTCAGCCCGACAAGATCCGTGGCCAGATGACCGAGTACGGGCTCGTCCCGGAGGAGTACGGCGGCGACACCATGTTCGTCGACATCTCCGCGAAGCAGGGGCTCAACATCGAGTCGCTCCTCGAGGCGGTCGTCCTCACCGCGGACGCGTCGCTGGACCTGCGGGCCAACCCGGACATGGACGCGCAGGGCGTGGCCATCGAGGCGCACCTCGACCGCGGACGCGGTCCGGTCGCCACGGTGCTCATCCAGCGCGGAACGCTGCGGGTCGGCGACTCGATCGTGGCCGGCGACGCGTACGGGCGGGTTCGTCGCATGGTGGACGAGCACGGGGAGGACGTCGTGGAGGCGACCCCGTCCCGTCCGGTCCAGGTGATCGGCCTGACCAGCGTCTGTGGCGCAGGCGACACCCTGATGGTGGTCGAGGAGGACCGCACCGCACGGCAGATCGCGGACAAGCGAAACGCGCGCAAGCGCAACGCGCTCGCCGCTCGGTCCCGCCGGCGGATCAGCCTCGAGGATCTGGATTCGCATCTCAAGGAGACGAGCCAGCTCAACCTCATCATCAAGGGCGACAACTCCGGCACGGTCGAGGCCCTCGAAGAGGCCCTCATGGGTATCGAGATCGACGACGAGGTGCAGTTGCGTGTCATCGACCGCGGTGTCGGTGCGGTCACCGAGACCAACGTCAACCTGGCGGCCGCATCCGACGCTGTGATCATCGGGTTCAACGTCCGCGCGGAGGGCAAGTCGACAGAGCTGGCCAACCGCGAGGGCGTGGACATCCGGTACTACTCGATCATCTACCAGGCGATCGACGAGATCGAGAGTGCGCTCAAGGGCATGCTCAAGCCGATCTACGAGGAGAAGAAGCTCGGTCAGGCGGAGATCCGCCAGCTGTTCCGCTCCTCCAAGCTCGGCAACATCGCGGGTTGCATGGTCCTCGACGGGATCATCCGACGCAATGCCAAGGCCCGTCTCATCCGCGACGGCAAGGTCGTCGTCGAGGAGATGACCGTCTCGTCGCTGCGCCGCGAGAAGGACGACGCGACCGAGGTCCGCGAGGGCTTCGAGTGTGGTCTGACCGTGACGTACTCCGACATCAAGATCGGCGACGTCATCGAGACCTACGAGCTCGTCGAGAAGCCGCGCGACTGACGTCGACGGCGACACCCGTGGGGGCAGGTTCCGTGGTCTGCGGGCCTGCCCCCACGGCATTCTGGGTATCGAGCGGCCGCCCGGCGGCCGCACCACGTCAAGGAGGATCGCCATGGCCGGAAAGGGACGGGCCGGACGGCTCGGCAAACGGATCGGGGAGATCGTCGCGACGGCGATCGAGCACGAGATCAAGGATCCGCGTCTCGAGTTCATCACCATCACGGATTCGCGCATCACGGCGGATCTGAGGGTGGCCACCCTCTACTACACGGTCCGGGGGAAGACGCTCGACGAGGAACCCGACATCGCGGACGCGGGAGAGGCCCTGGCGAACGCACGGGGCCGGCTGCGGACGATGGTGGGCAAGCAGACGGGGGTCAAGTTCACTCCCGAGCTGACCTTCCGGCTGGATGCCGTACCGGATGCGGCGCGCCAGATGGAGGAGCTGCTCGCCAAGGCCCGCGCGCAGGACGAGGAGGTCCGACGCGTGGCGGAGGGTGCGCGGCCCGCGGGGGACGAGGACCCCTACCGCAAGGACGACGAGGTGGGGCAACCGGAGGACGACGACCGGTGACCACCCTGGTGGACGCGGGCGGCGCGGCCGAGGTCCTCGCGCGGCACCGTGAGGTGACCGTGCTGTGCCACGTCCGCCCCGACGCCGACGCCCTGGGGAGTTCCGCGGGCCTCGCCCGTGCACTGCGGGCAGACGGCGTCCTCGTCCACCAGTCGTTCGACCCGGGCACGGTCCCGGAGGCGCTCCGGGTGATCCCGGGCACGGAACACGTGGTGCCGATCGGCGAGGTGCCGGAGCACGACGGCCTGGTGGTGACGCTGGACTGCGCCAGCCCGGACCGGGTGGGCGACTGGGGGCGCCTGGCCCGCTCGGCGACCGAGGTCCTGGTGGTGGACCATCATCGTTCCAACCCGGGATTCGGGACTCATCTGCTGCTGGATCCCGAGGCGGCCTCCACCGCGACCCTGGTACTCGACGTGCTCGACGCCGGTCGCTACCCGGTCGACCCGGACCTCGCCACCAGTCTCTACGCCGGCCTCGTCACCGACACCGGGTCCTTCCGGTGGGGTGGGGCGGGTTCGCACGACACGGCCCGCCGACTGCTGGCGGCCGGGGCGGTGTCCCGGGAGCTCGGCTTCGCGCTCCTCGACGCCCACCCGTTCTCCTGGCTCCGCGTGTTGGGGGAGCTCCTGGGTACCGCCCGCCTCGACGCGGACGCGGCTGGAGGTCGGGGCGCGGTGTGGTTGACGGTCCCTCATGACGTCGTCGCGTCGGTCGACGAGGCCGACCTGGAGTCGCTCGTATCGCACCTCCAGGGGGTCCGGGAGGCGGAGGTGGCGGTGCTCGTCAAGGAGATCCGGCCGGGCGAGTGCGCGGTGTCGCTCCGCTCCCGAGGCGGCGACGGCGTGGACGTCTCGGCCGTGGCCTCGACCCTCGGCGGGGGCGGACACCCGGCGGCGGCCGGGTGCACCGTGAGCGGCGACCTCGGATCTGTCACGGCGAGGCTCAGTGAGCTCCTCGCCTGACCCGGGGCGCCGGTCCACTGCTCCGGACGTCGGAGTGGGTGAGATCGGGCGCCGCCTGTGGTCGATCGCGCTGCCGGTGCTTCCGGTGTTGGCGGCAGAGCCGATCTACCTGCTCGTCGACGGAATCGTCGTGGGCCGGCAGGGCCCGGAGGATCTCGCGGCGCTCGGGGTCGGCGCGCTCGTCCTGCTGGTGCTCGGGACCCAGATGAACTTCCTCTCGTACGGCACGACCGCCCGGGCGGCCCGACTGCACGGAGCCGGGCGACGTCCCGAGGCCGTGGCCGAGGGGGTGCAGGCGACCTGGATCGCGCTGTCGGTGGGTGTGGTCGTGGTGGCGGGCGTGCACGCGTCGCTGGGGCCGCTGACGCGCGTCCTGGCCGCCGATGCCGAGGTGGCGGCGGGCGCCGCGGACTGGCTGAGGGTGGCGGTGTGGGGGATCCCGTGCATCCTGGTCGCGTCCGCCGGACACGGGTGGATGCGGGGGGTGCAGCGATTCAGGACCCCTCTGGTCCTGGTGGCGGCGGGGATCGGTGTCTCCACCGTCGGCTGTGTGGTCCTGGTGCCCGGTCTCGGGCCCGCGCCCGCTCTGGGGTTGGTGGGGAGCGCCTGGTCCAACCTGGCGGGCCAGGTGATCATGGCCGGTGGATTCCTCGGCGCACTGGTGATGGAACACCGAGGCTCCCTGCGTCCGAGGTGGACCGTGATCACCCACCAGCTCCGTCTCGGGGTGGACCTGGTCATCCGCACCGCGTCCTTCCAGGTGACCTTCGCGGTGGCCACCACGGCCGCCGCGGCGGCGGGTGTCGACTCGCTCGCCGCGCACCACCTGGCCCAGCAGCTGTGGGCTCTGTACACCCTCGTCCTCGATTCGGTCGCGATCGCGGCGCAGTCGCTCGTCGGTGCGGCGTTGGGTGCCGGGCTGGCCGCCCACGGCCGAGCTCTGGCCCGTGCGGTGGTCGTGTGGTCGGTGGGCCTGGGTGTCGGGCTCGCGGTGGTCACGGTGCTCTTCCGCTCGCCGATGGCGACCCTCCTGTCCGGTGACGCCGAGGTCGCGGGCCGACTCGTCGTGGCGTTGACCGGGATGGCGATCGTGGTGGTCCCGGCCGCCCTGGTGTTCGGGCTCGACGGAGTGCTCCTGGGCGCGGGGGATGCCGCGTACCTCCGCACCAGCACGGTCGTCGCGGCTCTCGTCGGCTTCCTCCCGGTACTCCTGGCGACGAGACACTTCGGGTGGGGACTCGCCGGCATCTGGTGGGGGATGGGCGTGTTCGTGGCGATGCGACTCATCGCGGTCGTCGTACGGGTCCGCGGTGACCGCTGGGTGGTCCTGGGCGCGGAGACCCCGGTCCGTCGGGCCCCCGAGGGGGCCCCGGCGTGACGGGCCGACCGAGTCTGCGCGCGGTGTCCGACCTGCACGTCGGGCACCGGGGCAACGCGCACGTCATCGACGACATCCGGCCCGTACATCCGGGGGACTGGCTGATCGTGGCCGGAGACGTGGCGGAGAAGACCGACCACGTGGTCGGCGCGCTGGAACGCCTGGCCGACCGGTTCGAGCGGGTGATCTGGGTACCGGGGAACCACGAGTTGTGGATCGCCTCCGACGACGACGGGATCACCTCCACCACCAAGTACGACCGCCTGGTGGACGCCTGCCGCTCGATCGGGGTGGACACCCCCGAGGACCCCTACCCGCTGTGGACCGGTCCGGGAGGCCCGGCGTGGGTCGTGCCGATGTTCCTGCTCTACGACTACTCGTGGACCCGCTCACCCGGCCAGTCCCGGGCATCGGCACTCGCGGGGGCGAGGGAGCGACGGGTGGTGGCGTCCGACGAGTTCCTCATCGATCCCGCCCCGTACCCGGACGCCGCCGCCTGGTGTGCCGCCCGGCTGGTGGCCACGACCACCAGACTGGCGGCCCTGGACCCGGCGCACCCCACCGTGTTGGTGAACCACTGGCCCCTGCTGCGCGCGCCCACCGAGGTCCTGCGGCATCCCGATTTCGCGCTGTGGTGCGGCACCGACCAGACAGCGGACTGGCACCGCCGCTACCGGGCCACGGCGAGCGTCTACGGGCACCTGCACATCCCGCGCACCACCGTCCACGACTCGGTCCGGTTCGAGGAGGTCTCGCTGGGGTACCCGCGCGAGTGGGCGGCCCGCGGCCGCCCCGACCCACTCGCCCGTCAGATCCTCCCCGTCCCCGACCACCCCCAGGTGAGGTGGATCCGGGACCGGGACGGGTTGCCGAGGATCGCCCGGCCCGGTGAGGACGGACCCGACCTGGAGGAGGAACGGTGATCAGGGACGTACTGCCGGACGACGTGGTGGCCGTGGCGTTCGACGAACTCGGCATGACCGATTCGGCGGCGCTGGCCGCCATGTACCCCGTCGAGGTCGAGCAGATCGGCAGGGCGGTGGAGAGCCGCCGGATCGAGTTCGCCGCGGCGCGGGCCTGTGCGCGCGAGGCGATGAGCCGCCTGGGCGTGCCCCCCGGGCCGATCACCCGGGGTGGCAGGGGGATGCCGGTCTGGCCCCCGGGTGTGGTGGGCACGCTCACCCACACCGGCGGTCTGCGGGCGGCGGCGGTGGCGTCGGCCGAGCGGGTCCGGTCGCTCGGACTCGACGTCGAACCTCACGGGCCGCTGTCGGAGGGGGTGCTCGAGGCGGTCTCGTTGCCCGAGGAGGCGGCGTGGGTGCGCGCGGCCCGCGGGGATCAGGGGGCGGTCCACTGGGACCGCCTGCTGTTCACGGCCAAGGAGGCCACCTACAAGGCGTGGTACCCGCTCACGCGGCGGTGGCTGGGCTTCTCCGACGCCCACATCACGCTCACACCCACGGAGGTCGACGGCGCGTCCTCCTCTGGCGTGCTGAGGTCGCGGATCCTCGTCGACCCGCGGGCCGCGGACGGCGGGCCCGACCTGGTGGAGCTCCACGGTCGGTGGGCGGTGCGGGACGGCTACGTCGCCTCGGCGATCGTGCTGCGTCCGGGCGGTGGGGGATAGCGTGTCCGGCGTGACCCCGCGCAGACCCGACCCCCGCCCCGCCCCCGCCCCGGGACTCGTCGTCGTGGACAAACCGGGCGGCATGACCAGCCACGACGTCGTCGGGAGACTGCGCCGGTACTTCGGCACCCGCAAGGTGGGGCACGCCGGCACCCTCGACCCGATGGCGACCGGCGTCCTGGTGGTGGGGATCGAGAGGGCCACCAAGCTCCTGGGCCTGCTCGCGCTGGAGACCAAGACCTATGAGGCCACCATCCGGCTCGGCGAGACCACCACCACCGACGACGCGGAGGGCGAGACCACCGCGCGGGTCGACGCCTCCGCCGTGACCGACGCGGCGATCGACGCCGGGGTCGCCGCGCTGACCGGGGAGATCGACCAGGTCCCGTCCTCGGTGAGCGCGATCAAGGTGGACGGTCGACGCGCCTACGACCGGGTGCGGGCCGGGGAGGACGTCCGGCTCGACGCGCGGACGGTGACCGTGTCGCGATTCGAGGTCCTCGAGCGCACGCGCTCCGGGGAGGTGGTGGACCTCGTCGTCGTCGTCGACTGTTCGACCGGCACCTACATCCGGGCGCTGGCGCGCGACCTCGGTGCCGCGCTCGGCGTGGGGGGTCATCTCACCGCGCTGCGGCGCACGTGCGTCGGCCCGTTCGGACTGGACGTCGCCCGGACACTCGGGGAACTCGAGGAGGATCCACGGTTGTCCCTGGACCTCGACGCCGCCGCGCTGACCGCCTTCCCCCGCCGGGACGTCGACGCGGACGAGGCCGAGGGGTTGCGACACGGACGGTGGCTGGCGGCCCGCGGCGACGCCGGGGTGGTCGCCGCCGTGGGACCGGACGGACGGGTCGCCGCCCTGGTCTCCGAGTCCGGGCAGCGCGCGGCTCCGGTCGTGGTCATGCGCCCGGCGGGCCTGTGAGACCCGGGCGTAAGGTGGTCGCCGTGCAGCTGTGGCGGACGTTCGACGAGATCGTGATCCCCGACGGCGGGACCTCCGTCGCACTCGGGGTGTTCGACGGACTCCATCGAGGTCACCGGGGTCTGGTGGAGCACGCGGTGGGTACCGGACGCGAGTCGGGGGCGAGCCCGGTGCTGGTGACGTTCGACCCGCACCCCGTCGAGGTGATCAGACCCGGTACGCATCCGCTCGTGCTCACCCCCCTGGAGCGACGCGCCGAACTGGCCGGCGACCTCGGGGTCCATGCCGTCTTCGCCCTGCCCTTCGACACCGACATGGCCTCGTGGGAACCCGACGAGTTCATCGACCGCGTGCTGGTGCGGGGGTTGCGGAGCCGCTCCGTCACCGTGGGCAGCAACTTCTCGTTCGGCCGACGCGCGGCGGGTACCCCGGAGACGCTGCGCGAGCTGGGCGCCGAGCGGGGCATCGACGTCCGGGTGATGGATCTGCTGGAATCCGGGGGGGAGCCGGTGTCCTCCTCCCGGATCCGGCGTCTGCTCGCGGAGTCCGACGTCGCCGGCGCGGCCGCGATCCTCGGCCGTCCCCATCGCGTGTCCGGGATCGTCGTGCACGGAGCCGGGCGTGGTGGACGCGACCTCGGGTACCCGACGGCCAACCTGGATCTGCCGGAGTACACGGCAGTGCCCGTCGACGGCGTCTACGCGGGGTGGTTCGCCCTCCTCGACGATCACGAGGTAGACGGGTCGATCCAGCCCGGTCGGCGCTACCCGGCCGCGATCTCCGTGGGGACCAATCCGACGTTCGGGGACGCGGCGCGCAGCGTCGAGGCGTTCGTCCTGGACGAGTCGGCGGACCTCTACGGGCGGGTGGCGGCCGTCGACTTCGTCGACCACGTCCGTGACATGGAGAAGTTCTCCTCGGTCGACGAGCTCCTCGTGGCCATGGACCGGGACGTCGCCAGGACCAGGGCCGTTCTCGACGCCGGCGCCGACCGCCGCTGATCATCGATTGGGGCGCCGGTGCCCTCCACTGGTAACGTCTCCTGTCGGCCCTCCTGCGGTCCGCGGCGGCGGGGTCATTCATTTTCGCGGACTGGAACAACCAGGAGACACCCATGGCGATGACCACCGAAGAGAAGAAGGCCGTACTGGCCGAGTACGGGATCCACGAGACCGACACCGGTTCGCCCGAGGCCCAGGTCGCGCTGCTCACCAAGCGGATCAGCCAGCTGACCGAGCACCTCAAGAGCCACCAGCATGACCACCACTCGCGTCGCGGTCTGCTCCTGATGGTCGGCCGTCGTCGTCGTCTCCTCAAGTACATCGCCAAGGTCGACATCGCGCGCTACCGCTCGCTCATCGAGCGCCTCGGCCTGCGTCGCTGAGCGGACCCCGCCCGCACCCCCACTGTTCCCCGTCCTCGAAGAGGGCGGGGAACAGTGCTGTACGGGGGCGGTGTCCGCGCGTCCCCCGGTGACCCGGGGTGTTGTCCCTGGTAGCCTGATCACGGCCGGTGCGCACGTACCGGGTGTCGACAGGTCCGATTGACGGTCCTCGGTAGTGGCTGCCGGAACCGCGGGTGCCCCGGGACGGGGCGCCGGTTCCGGCCGCTTCGATCGAAGACCGAAGTCGAACCGGGATTCCCTGACGTGTGACCCGGCGGGCCCGGCGGAGACGTCTCCGCCGTGAGGCCCCCAGTCACCGACAGGACAGGACTACACATGCCAGAGATCACGGCCGTCGAGGTCGAAGACGGTGTCTTCGAGACCGTCGCGACCATCGACAACGGCGACTTCGGTCGCCGCGAGGTGCGATTCGAGACCGGACGCCTTGCCAAGCAGGCCGCCGGGGCCGTCGTCGCGTACCTCGACGACGACACCATGATGCTGTCCGCCACCACGGCGGGCAAGCACCCCAAGGAGCACTTCGACTTCTTCCCCCTGACGGTGGACGTCGAGGAGCGGATGTACGCCGCGGGTCGCATCCCGGGCTCGTTCTTCCGCCGCGAGGGTCGGCCGAGTACCGACGCCATCCTCACGTGTCGCCTCATCGACCGTCCGCTGCGCCCCACCTTCGCGGACGGGGTCCGCAACGAGGTCCAGGTCGTGGTGACCATCATGAGCCTGGACCCCAAGGACCTCTACGACGTCGTGGCGATCAACGCCGCGTCCGCCTCCACGCAGCTGTCCGGCCTCCCGTTCTCGGGTCCGGTCGGAGGCGTGCGGATCGCGCTCATCCCCACCGCCGCCCGCCCCGAGGGGCAGTGGGTCGCCTTCCCCACCGTCGAGCAGCTCTCCGAGGCGGTCTTCGACATGGTCGTGGCCGGTCGCGTCGTGGGCTCCGGTGATACCGCCGACGTCGCCATCATGATGGTCGAGGCCGAGGCCACCGACACCGTCATCGAGAAGATCGCGGGTGGCGCGCAGGCTCCCACCGAGGACGTCGTGGCGCAGGGTCTCGAGGCGGCCAAGCCGTTCATCTCCGAGCTGTGCGCCGCGCAGCAGGCACTGGCCACCGCGGCCCCGTCCGAGGCCCGGGAGTTCCCGCTCTTCCCGCCCTACCAGGAGGACGCGTTCACCGCGGTCTCCGAGGTGGCCGAGGCCAAGCTCGGTGAGATCATGTCGATCGCGGACAAGCAGGAGCGCGACGGGGCGACCGACCAGCTCAAGGCCGAGGTGCTCGACTCGCTCTCGGAGCGGTTCTCCGGTCGGGTCGGGGAGCTCGGTGCCGCGTTCAAGTCGCTCACCAAGAAGATCGTCCGGAAGCGGATTCTCACGGACCACTTCCGCATCGACGGCCGCGGCATCAGGGACATCCGCGCGTTGTCCGCCGAGGTCGAGGTCATCCCACGGGCCCACGGTTCCGCCCTGTTCGAGCGGGGTGAGACCCAGATCCTCGGGGTCACCACGCTCGACATGGTCAAGATGGCCCAGCAGATCGACTCGCTCGGTCCGGAGACCAGCAAGCGCTACATGCACCACTACAACTTCCCGCCGTACTCCACCGGCGAGACCGGTCGCGTGGGGTCGCCCAAGCGTCGTGAGATCGGCCACGGGGCGCTCGCCGAGCGTGCGCTCATGCCGGTCCTGCCGAGCGTCGAGGAGTTCCCGTACGCGATCCGGCAGGTCTCCGAGGCGCTCAGCTCCAACGGCTCCACCTCGATGGGGTCCGTCTGCGCCTCCACCCTGTCGCTGCTCAACGCCGGTGTGCCGCTCAAGGCCCCCGTCGCGGGTATCGCGATGGGCCTGGTCTCCGACGAGGTCGACGGTGAGACCCGCTACGTGGCCCTCACCGACATCCTCGGTGCCGAGGACGCGTTCGGCGACATGGACTTCAAGGTCGCCGGCACGGGCATGTTCGTCACCGCGCTGCAGCTCGACACCAAGCTCGACGGCATCCCGTCCGAGGTCCTGGCCGGCGCGCTCACCCAGGCCCGCGAGGCCCGGCTGACCATCCTCGACGTGATGGCCGAGGCGATCGACGAGCCGGACGAGCTCAGCCCGTTCGCGCCCCGCATCATCGCGATCAAGGTCCCGGTCGACAAGATCGGTGAGGTCATCGGGCCCAAGGGCAAGATGATCAACTCGATCACCGAGGAGACCGGCGCGTCCGTCTCGATCGAGGACGACGGCACCGTGTACATCGGGGCCACGGACGGCGAGTCCGCGCAGGCCGCGATCGACAAGATCAACGCCATCGCCAACCCGCAGCTGCCCAAGGTCGGCGAGCGGTTCCTCGGCACGGTCGTCAAGACCGCCCCGTTCGGCGCCTTCCTCTCGCTGCTGCCCGGCCGCGACGGCCTGGTGCACATCTCCAAGCTGGGCCAGGGCAAGCGGGTCGGCAAGGTCGAGGACGTCGTGAACGTGGGCGACAAGATGCAGGTCGAGATCGCGGACATCGACAACCGCGGCAAGATCAGCCTCGTGCCCGTCGGCGACGAGTCCGCCGCGGCGGCATCGCCTGCCGACGCCGAGGGCGACGACAACTGATACACCGCCGGGGCGGGAACGCGCACCCCGGCACCTCACGAGGCACGCACCCCGGAGCGCGGGGTGCGTGCCTCGTATCGCTGGAAGGGAGGGTCGCCGTGGATCCGACGATCAGGGTGGACAGATCGATCCCGGGGCTCCGGGTGGTCACCGAGAACCTGCCGTGGTGCCACACCGCGGCGGTCGGGGTGTGGATCGCGGCGGGTTCCGCCGACGAGGCCCCCGAGGAACACGGTGCCGCGCACTTCCTCGAGCACGTCCTGTTCAAGCGGACCGCCACGGCCTCGGGACTCGAACTGTCCGAGCGCATCGATCTCCTCGGGGGTGACCTCAACGCCTACACGGGCCGGGAGCACACCTGCTACCACGTCCACGTCCCGGCGGAGGGCCTGGCGACGGCCGTGGACGTACTGGTGGACGTGGTGGCACGCGGGTCGTGTGACCCGGAGGACGTGGAGATCGAGCGGGACGTGGTGCTCGACGAGCTCGCGGGCCGGGCCGACGACCCGGAGGACCTCGCCTGCGAACTCGCCACCGGAGCCGTGTTGGGTGATGACCCGCTGGCTCGCCCGATCATCGGGACCGAGGAGTCGGTGGTGGCCCTGGACGCGCAGACGCTGCGATCGTTCCACCGCAGGGTCCTCCGTGCGGGTGACGTCGTGGTGGCCGCGGCCGGGCGCATCGACCACGAGGAGCTGGTCAGACGCATCGCCGACGGCCCGCTGGCCGCCGTGGTCGCCGAGGGCCCGGCGGGAGCCGCGACGGTCGGGG
>NZ_JAALEA010000324.1 GCF_014145145.1 Dietzia cercidiphylli | reverse complement strand
GTCGGTGCGATCCAGTCCGGTCTGCCGGTAGCACTCGGCGAAAACGGGGGCCAGCATCTCGACACCGTTGGTGGTGCCGAAGGTGGACTCGGTGTGGCGGGCGTGGGCGAATCCGACGACGGCCACGTCCCGGGGTGCGTTGGGGGTCACGGGTGGTGTCCTCTACAGGTGATCGGCGTAGGTGTCGGGGTCGGCGTCGGGATCGCCGGTGGGCTCGAAGTGGGCGATGGCCTTCATCGAGGCGGGCCGTTCGGACTCGGGCGTCCACACGGCGCGCACGCGCATCCCCATCCGCACCTCGGACGCCTCGCAGCCCAGCACCAGGTGCTGGATGGGGACGTCGGAGCCGTCGAGCAGGATGTAAGCGGTGACGTACGGGGGCTTGATCTGCTGACCGGCGAACGGCACGTTGACGATGCCGAACGTGGTCACCGTGCCGATGTCGGACACCTCCACGTACTCGCCCATCGCCACGCCGTCGGACGGGCAGTAGTCACGCGGGGGCACGTAGACCTCGGGGCCGTTGGAGCGGCGCCGCCCCAGCACCTTGCCCTGCACGATCGCACGCAGGTACTCGCTCTCGGCGGGTCCGGCCGTGTGGGTGACCGACAGGCCGATCGGCGTCACCACGGTGGTGACCGGGTCGTCGGTCTGCTGTGGGACCTCGTCGTCGTCGACACCGGCGTCGACCGGGGCGTCGGCGGGCACCACGCACGCGATGTCGTGGATGGTCCCGGTGCGCTCGGCGGCCCACCGCAGGCGAACACGCATCCCGGTGCTCACCGCGTCGGGGCCGTCGACGGCCAGCGGAAGGAGCATGGCGGTGTCCGCGCCGTCGAACCGCACGAGCGCCCACGCGAACGGGGAGTCCAGGGGGTTGACCTCGGTGGGATCGGGGACCCAGGTCCATGCGACGACGAGGCCCTCGATCCCGGAACCGGAACCCACCTCCACGGTCTCCGTGAGGGCCCGGCGTGTGTGGGGGTCGAACTCGACCGGCGGCAGGTGCACGGTGCCGGCCGAATCGCGGTTACCGACCAGGCGTCGATCGCGGAGGCCGGTGAAGAACGCTCCCAGCACCGGGCCGGTCGACCGTGTGTAGTCGAACGACGGGGCCAGGGACGCCGACAGTACGGGCTCGTCCGGTGGGGTGATATCGACAACGATCTCTCTGGATGTCACGCCCTCGAGTAGAACACGTTCCACCGCGGGTTGTGTGGGTTTCCCCGGGCGGGACACCACGGGCCAGCGGCGTGGGTCACACTGATGCGCATGAAATTCGCGCTGCAACTCGGATACTGGGGCGCCCAGCCGCCCACCGATCACGCCGACCTCGTGGTGGCGGCGGACAGGGCGGGCTTCGACACCGTCTTCACCGCCGAGGCCTGGGGTTCGGACGCCTTCACACCGCTGGCCTGGTACGGCTCGCTCACCGAGCGCATCCGGCTGTCGACGGCCGTCGTGCAGCTCTCGGCCCGTACGCCCACGGCCACCGCCATGAGCACCATGACGCTCGATCACCTGTCGGGCGGACGCTTCGCGCTGGGGCTGGGTGTGTCCGGGCCGCAGGTGGTGGAGGGGTGGTACGGCCAGCCGTTCGCCAAGCCGCTGGCGCGGACCCGCGAGTACATCGACATCATCCGCCAGGTCCTGCGCCGCGAAGCGCCCGTCACCTCAGACGGCCCCGCGTACGCCCTGCCCTATCAGGGCGACGACGCCTCCGGATTCGGCAAGCCGCTCAAGCCGATCCTGCATCCACTGCGCGAGGACGTGCCGATCTGGCTGGGCGCGGAGGGGCCCAAGAACGTGGCCCTGGCCGCAGAGATCGCCGACGGCTGGCTGGGCTTCCTGGCCTCGCCGCGCACCGCCCACGAGTTCAACGGGTGGCTCGACGAGGGGTTCGCCCGACCCGGGGCGCGCCGCACCCGCGAGGACTTCGAGGTGGCCTTCCTGTGCCAGCTCCACGTGACGGACGACCGCCGCGGCGTCCTCGACGCGTACAAGCCGTTCACCGCCCTGTACGCGGGCGGCATGGGCGCCGAGGAGAAGAACTTCCACGCCGAGGCGTTCCGTCGCATGGGCTTCGGCGACGACGTGGACCGCATCACCGAACTGTTCCGCTCCGGCCGCAAGGACGAGGCCGCCGCCGCGGTGCCGGACGAGATGGTCGAGGCCACCGCGATCATCGGGGATGCCGACTCGGTGAGGTCGCAGATCGCCGAGTGGGAGGCCGCGGGCATCACCATGCTCGTGGTGACCGCCCGGTCGGTCGAGGAGATCGAGACGCTCGCGCAGTTCATCGACTGACGTGGGCCGGGCCCGGGGGTCAACCGCCGTCGCCGACCTCCAGGATCTCGCGACCGGGGCCGACCGTGACCCAGCCGGGTCGGTCCGTGAGCGAGACCCTGACCGCGTAGACGGGCGGGGGCCCGGAGTCGGAGGGGGGTGAACCCGGAGAGATCACCACCCTGTCCGGAACGGCCCCGGGCGCTCCCAACAGGGCGGGCGTCGCCTCGATCGCGAACATCACGGTCTCCGCGTCCACCGCGGCCACAGGAAAACCGGTCGACGCGGGCAGCCGACTGGTGATCCCGTCCCGCCATCGACCGTGGAAGGTGTGTCGCAGCGTCGTCTCCGCGCCGTCAGGATCGGCGCGGCTCAGGTGCGCGGTCTCGCCTTCGATAACGAGCCGCTCCGCGGTGGGGTCGTCGAGCTGGTCGCGTGCGGCATCGATGACGCGGGTCACCCCTTCGGCGGTGAGCAATGGTCCCGGTGCCGTGCGGATCACCTCGACGGAGGCCGGGCGGTCCACCGTGCCGCCGGTCGGGGAGGGTGCGTTCCCGGCGAGGTGGTCCAGACCGGCGATGAGGCCGACGGTCAATGCGCTGGCCAGGACCGCGCGCAGCAGCCCGCTCGCCAGGCGCCTGCGCCCCGCCGGCCCCCGCGTCGAAGGCCCGGGCGGTCGCTTCGCGACGATCCGCTCGCGCGCGTTGGTCCGCCGTACCGAGAGCGGGGTGTCGGCTGACAGGCCCCGGCTGCGTACCTCCAGTTCGAACAAGCGCCTGTTGAGGTCGGCCACCAGTGAGTCGAGGTCGTCGCGGGTGGTCGACAGGGCGGCGTCGCGGCTGCGCTCGCCATGTTCGAGGGGGCCGATCCGGCCGTCCGTGTAGGCGTTGTCCAGGATCTGCCACACGGCTCGCCTGCGGTCCTCGGTGGCCGGCTCCGGGGCGGGCCCACCGGGGGGCGGGGGCGGTGCGCTCATCGGGGGACGCCGACTTCTCTCACGATCCTGTCGTGCCCCACCACTATGTGCCCGCAGTCACCCTCACGACTCACGGTGATCTCGTATGTGGGCTGGGCGAGCGCGTCCGGGCCCACGTCGATCCCCACGAGATCTGCGTCCGAGAGCCCGTTCTCCGCCGCGGAGGCCCGAGCCGCCTCCAGGGCGGCCGGTACATCGATGGACTCCATTGCAACGGAGAGGTCGTCAACGGGGCGGAAAGCCTCCCCTTCGGCGGCCCACTCGCCCAGGTCGTCGCGTCGCCACGAGTCGACCGCCCCGGGGTTTGTCGGATCCTCGATGAGGAGGAGGGCGTAGTCGCCCCTGATGTCGAGCGAGGCCACACGAGCGTCGCCGAACCTCGCACGCGCAGACGAGATGACCTCATCGACGCTGCTCGAGGTGATCGTGTCCTCGGTGCCGCCGACGAGGCCGGTGAACGCACCGTCTCGCAGCGCGAGGACCCCGCCGGCGACAAGGGCGAGCCCCGCCACGGTCGAGGCGCCGACCAACTTGGCGGTGTCGAGCGGGTCGCGTGGCGCGCGGCGGGACCGGGCGACCGGAGTGGAGCGGGTGCCCGCCACCTCGGAAGGCGACCGGGCCGGGGCCGGCAGGTCCGCGAGGATCGCCCGGAGTTCATCGACGTATCCGCTCGACCGCACCTGCCACCCGAGGTGAAGGTGATCCAGGGGGTCGAGGCGCCCATCTGCAGCGGCGGCGTCGAGCTGCTCCCACGCCGCGACGCGCTGGGGGTCGCTCGCGCGGATCCGATGCTGCGCCATGGGCAGGAGGGTAACCACCGGCGGCTCGCCGTGGTCTGGTCACGGTCGCCGGGAAAGCCCGCCATCGCGATAGAACACGTTCTACTATGGGGTCATGAGTGCACCCACGCCTTCCGTCCCCGCCGACGCCGGAATCCTGGATCCGCGGACCGGCGAGCACGTGACCAGCGTCTACCGGATCGCCGAGGCGGATCCGGACCGCATCGCCGTAATCGAGGCGGGCGGTCGGCAGGTCACCTTCGGCCAGCTCGCCGACGCCGCCCACGGCTACGCCCGGGGTCTGCGCGAGCTCGGACTGGAGACCGGTGACTGCATCGTCCTGCTGGCGCCGAACAGCATTGAATTCCTCGAGGTCTACTACGCGGCCATGGAGATCGGGCTCTACGTGGCCCCGGCGAACTGGCACCTGACCGGCCCCGAGGTGGCGTACATCCTCGAGAATTCGGGATCGACGGTGTTCATCGCGGACACCCGGTTCGCCGACGTCGCGACCGTAGCCGCCGGGGAGGCCGGGTTCGACCCCGCCCGCTGCTACGCCATCGGTGAGGTTCCCGGATTCCGTCCGCTGCCCGAGCTCACGGTCCCAGCCGCGGGGGAGGACCCCTTGCCGTCGTCGCGGACCCTCGGCGGCCCCATGCTGTACACCTCCGGCACCACCGGCCGCCCCAAGGGCGTGCGGCGCCCCCTCACCGGCGCCTCGCCGGATCAAGTGACGGTCCCCAACTACTACTTCTTCGCCGGCTTCGACATCCAGGCGCCGGACAACGTCCACATCTGTGGCTCGCCGCTCTACCACACGGCCGTGCTCAACTTCGTCACCATCTCGCTCAATCTGGGCCAGGCCGTGGTGCTCATGGACAAGTGGACGCCCGAGGAGATGCTGCGACTCATCGACGCCCACGGCGTCACCCAGTCGCACATGGTGCCGACGCAGTTCTCGCGGCTGCTGGAGCTGCCGGAGGATGTGCGCGCGAAGTACGACGTGTCCAGCCTGCGCACGATCGTCCACGGCGCCGCGCCGTGCCCCAAGCACGTCAAGCAGGCCATGCTCGACTGGTGGGGCCCGGTCCTGACCGAGTACTACGCCGGGACCGAGGGCGGTGGGTGCACCATCACGGGCGAGGAATGGCTGCGCAAGCCCGGCAGCGTGGGGCGGCCGTGGAAGACCACCACCCTGAAGATCCTCGACGACGACGGCAACGAGCTGCCCACCGGCGAGATCGGCAATGTGTACCTGCAGATGCACGGGTCGAAGTTCGAGTACCACCAGGACAAGGAGAAGACCGCGAAGACCTACGTCGGCGAGCTCTTCACCATGGGCGACATCGGCTACGTGGACGAAGACGGCTACCTGTTCCTGTGCGACCGCAAGAACGACATGATCATCTCCGGCGGCGTGAACATCTACCCGGCAGAGATCGAGTCGGAGATGACCCGCCACGAGGCGGTCCGCGACGCCGCCGTGTTCGGTATCCCGCACAAGGACTGGGGTGAGGAGGTCAAGGCCGTCATCGAACTGGCCGAGGGCTACCCCGAGTCCGACGAGCTCAAGGCACACATCCTCGAGGACCTGTCCGGTCGGCTGGCGAAGTTCAAGATGCCGCGGTCGATCGATGTGGTGGACGAGCTGCCCCGCCAGGCCAACGGGAAACTGATGAAGCGCACGCTGAAGGATCCGTACTGGGCGGACGCGAAGTAGGTCTGGGCAGGGGCGGGCCCTCGTCGTCGTCGGATCCCCGACGCGGGGCGAGAACGCGTTCTACCCTGGACGCATGACCAGGACTCCCACCGCGCGCGACCTCACACTCGACCAGATCCTCGAACGCCAGCGTCAGGCCTTCCTCGCCGACCCCCAGCCGGGCGCGAAGATCCGGCGCGACCGGATCCTGCGCCTCAAACGCCTCGTCCTGGACAACGCCGCGGACCTCACGGAGGCGATGCGCGAGGACTACGGCTCCCGGCCGGAAACGTTCTCCACCCTCACCGACATCGCCTCGTCCATCCCGGACCTGGACCACCAGCGCGGCCACATCAAGAAGTGGATGCGCCCCACGCGCGTGTCCCGAGCCCTGGAGGCGGTGGGCTTCACCCAACAGGTCCGGCACGACCCCAAGGGGGTCGTGGGCATCATCGGACCGTGGAACTTCCCGCTGTACCTCACGATCGTGCCCGCCGGTTCCGCCCTCGGCGCCGGCAACCGGGTGATGATCCGGCCGTCCTCGGTCACCGCGCACACCACCGAGGCCCTGTGCCGGCTGGCACCGGAATATTTCGCCGTCGACGAACTCGCGATCGCCGGACCCGAACACGGCCGTGGTTCGGACTTCTCGGTCCTGCCCTTCGACCACCTGTTCTTCACCGGCTCGCCCGGGGTCGGCAAGTCCGTCGCCAAGGACGCGGCGGAGAATCTCACCCCCGTCACCCTCGAACTGGGCGGCAAGAACCCTGTCATCGTCGACACCAGCGCCGACATCGACCGCGCAGCCCGCAGTATCGCCTCGTCCCGCCTGGTCAACGGCGGTCAGGTGTGCATGTGCCCGGACTACGTGTTCGTCCCCGAGGACCGACTGGACGCGTTCTGCGACACCGTGCTCGACCAGTGGCGCACCAGCCTGCCCGCGATCGTCGGAAACACCGAGTACACGGCGACCGTCAACACCTCGAACTACGAGCGGATCGTCGGGCTGATCGACGACGCCGTGAAGAAAGGCGCAGGCAAGCGCGACGCCGTGCCGGCCGGCGAACGGCTGCCCGACCCGGTCAGCCGCAAGATCGCGCCCACACTGCTCACCGGCGTGACCCCGGACAGGGAGATCGACTCCGAGGAGGTGTTCGGCCCCGTCCTCACGGTATTCGGCTACAAGGGTCTCGACGAGGCGATCCGTTACGTCAACGACCGGCCCAGCCCGCTCGTCCTGTACTGGTACGGGGACAGGAACGACCGCTTCGAGACCGTCGCCGACCGCACCCGCTCCGGCAACATCTACGGCAACGACTTCGGGATCGGCATGGCGTCGTCCGCCATCCCGTTCGGCGGCGTCGGCAACTCGGGGATGGGCGGGTACCACGGCCACTACGGCTTCCGGACGTTCACCCACGAGCGGGCGGTGGCGCACCACTCGTTCTCCTACAACGTCTCGGAGATGATGGTGCCGCCGTTCACCAAGGACAAACAGCGGATGGCCTCGGGCTATCTGGGGGCGATGCAGGTGCGGACACGGCTCAAGCTGTAGTCGGGCCGCGGCCCCCGGGGGCGCTGTCCTCGGGGGTGCGGACGTGGTGCAGCGGCACGGTCAGCCGGAAGGTGGTGCCCTCGCCCTCCGTCGAGTCGAAATTCAGGCCGCCGTCGTGCCCCTCGGCGATCGCCTGGACGATGCTCAGCCCCAACCCGGTCCCGGGGATGGACCCACGCTGGGCGGTGCTCGACCGGAAGAACCGCGTACCCAGGTGCTCGTGCTCGGCCTCGGGGATACCGATGCCGGTGTCGGACACGGTGACGGTCGCCATGTCGTCGTCCGCGGTGACGGTCACGGTGACCGACCCACCCTCCGGGGTGAACTTGATGGCGTTGCTCACCAGGTTGGTCACCGCCCGCTCGAGCTGCAGTGAGTCGCCCGTGACCTCGGCCGGTTCGACCCGCTCGGCGAGCGTGAGGCCGGCGCGGGCGGCCACGGGCCGGAGAGACTCGAGGACGTGACCCACCACGGCGTCGAGGTGGAGCCGGTCGTGGTCGATGTCGAGGCCCCTGGCCTCGATCCGGCTGAGCGTGAGCAAATCCTCGATGAGCCCCCGCAGCCGGTCCGCGTTGCGCTGGACCACCGAGACCAGACGATGCTGGGCGGGGGTGAGGTCGCCGCCGTCGCCGTCGCACAGCATCTCGGTGTAGCCGATGATCGAGGCCAGCGGCGTGCGGAGTTCGTGGCTGACCGTGGAGACGAAGTCGTCCTTCTGCCGGTCCAGTTCCTCGAGCCTGCGGACGTGTTCCTCCCGGCCCGCCTCGTAGTCATCTCTGGCGTCCAACAGCACGTTGAACGCCGCGGCGAGCGCGCGGACCTCCGTCGGGCCCTCGTCGGTGCGGGCGCGGGTACCTCGTCCGCCCTCGGTGTCGTTCCGGGCCACCTCGGCGAGTTCCTCGATGGGATCGACGATCGTCCGGGCGGTCCGGCGGGTGTCACGGATGATCGCGGTGGAGGCCAGGAAGATGATCACGAAGGTCAGCGCGGACCCGCTCCACAGCGTGACCGTCCGCCAGTTGCGCATCTCGACGCGCTTGTCCATGGCGACGGAGAGCAGCGTGTCGGCGGCGGTGACCATCGTCGTGAAGTCCATGACGGCGTCGATGTTCTCCTGCTGGCTGAGGGGGGACTCCCCGGCGGCGAGCTCGGGCGTCGTCCCGACGACCGCCTCGGCGTAGCGCCACCACGATTCGGACGCCGCGGTGAGCTTGCCGAGGGCGGGGGAGAACGCGTCGTCGTCCCCGGCCAGACGCTGCAGCTCGGAAAGGGCCTCCCGCGACTCCGTCTCGCGAACCCTTAGCCTGTCCTCCGCGCCGGGCAGGCCGTACGCACGGTCCATCCGCAGATCGGACTGGGCCCACCGCATCGCGATCACCAACCGGCTGGTGGTGTCGACGACGGGGGTATAGATGGAGCTGGTGCGCTGGGAGAAGTAGAACTGGACCAGCAGGAGGGTGGGCCCCAGCAGTGCGATCACCACCACGAGGACGAGCATGCTGCGGCTCTTGCGGCGCAGGACCTCGGAGACCTTCTCGGCGGGCCGTCCGGAATCCGGGGTCGTCGCTGCCTCCGTCACGACGCCCCCTCCGTGGTGAAGCCGCGGCGCGTCATGACGCCCCACTGCTGCTCGCTCCCGCGCAGCGCCTGCCACCAGCCCCGGAGGCGCCAGATGACGTGGAGCTGGCGGTAGCCGATGTTCTCCAGGACCGACGAGGCGATGAGGGAGAGCATGCTCCCGAACCTGTGGTAACGAGAGAAGTACACCTCGTCTACGGCGGCTGCGGTGAGTGCGACGACGATCGCATACCCGTAGGCCACGGCGAGGAACAACCAGAAAGTGGTGGGATTGACCAGGCCCAGGACGAACCCCAGGACCATGAGCACCAGGCCGACCGCCTCGATGAGGGGCGCGAACAGTTCGAAAGCCCAGTAGTAGGGGACGGCGAGCGTGCCGGCCCGTCCGTATCGCGGATTGCCGAACATCACGCGGTGTTTGACCAACGTCTCCCAGAGCCCGCGGTGCCATCGCGCGCGTTGCTTGCCGAGAACCTTCAGGGTCTCCGGCACCTCTGTCCAGCACACAGGCTCGGGGACGAACGTCACCTGGTAGTCCTCGTCGCGCTCGCGGAGTAGACGGTGGAGGCGCATGACGAGTTCGAAGTCCTCGCCGATGGAGTCGGGGTCGAGTCCACCGACCTCCACGAGCAGGTCGCGTCGGAAGCAGCCGAAGGCGCCGGAGATGAGGATCAGCGCCCGCAGCTTGGACCACCCGGAGCGGCCCAGGAAGAACGACCGTAGATATTCGAGCGCCTGGATCTGGGCGAGGAGGTTGCGTGGCATCCGGACGTCGACGATCTGCCCGGACCGGATGGTGCACCCGTTGGCGACTCGCACGACACCGCCGGTGGCAGCGGTGCGGAGCGGGTCGTCCGCGAACGGCTCGGTGACGATGAGCAGCGCGTCGGGGTCCAACAGTGAATCGCCGTCGACGCAGATGATGAGGTCCTCCACCGCGGTGTTGATGCCGACGTTGACGGAGTCCGAGCGCCCTGAGTTGGCTTTGTCGATGACGGTGAGCCGGGTGTATCCGTCGCGCGGGACGTAGAGACCGCGGGGCACCTGCCGGGTCGGGATGTCGTGGGGTACCTCGCGGTCTGCCCGGACCAGGTCGAACGCCTCGACGAGGACGCGGAGGGTCTCGTCGGAGGACCCGTCGTTGACGACGATCACCTCGTGGCGGTGGTAGCGCAGTCCGAGGAGTGACCGGGCGGCCTCGACGACGCCGGCTGCCTCGTTGTAGGCGGGGACGACCACCGAGACCCCCGGCGCCGTGTGGCTGCCGAGACGTTCGACGCGACCGGAATGACGACGACGACGACGCGTGCTCCGGAAGTCCACGGCCGCGGCGATCACGAGCACCAGGTACGAGGAGTTGATGAGCACGAAGTAGAGCAGGATGGGCCAGGCGATCAGGTCCAGCAGCGTCGCGATCACCACGCGGAGTGTCTCGATCACGGGGCCGGCTCCTCGTCCCGGTGGGCATCCTGATGGGTGGGCTCGCCGGCCCGCCGGGCGCTCGTGGCGAGATCGTACAGGTCGGGCTTGCGTTCGCGGATGCCGATGGCCGTCACGGCGCCCAGTGAGGCGAGGGCCGCCAGGTCGTCGTCCGAGACGGTCGAGGTGTCCCGGACGGAGATCTCCGGCGGGATGGTGCCGCGTTCCAGGGCGTCGACGAGGACGGCCTCACCCCTCCGGCCGAGGGAGGCGAGCGCAGCGGCGGCCACCTCGGCCAGTCGCCGGTCGGCGTCCGTCAGGACCGAACGCAGGGGCGGGATCGCGGCCGGGGCGCCCAGTTCCCCGAGGGCGGTGGCGGCGG
>NZ_JAALEA010000323.1 GCF_014145145.1 Dietzia cercidiphylli | reverse complement strand
GGGCAGCTTGGCCGCGACCGTGTCCCCGGCCTTGCGGGCACGCCACGTCAGGCCCGGCTGGCCGGCGGTGTCGACCGACGCGAGCAGGAGCGCACCGAGCAGGGCGACGTCGGTGGCCAGGCCGGTGGTCTTGCGGCTCTTGGCGGCGGGGTCGGACTCCGCCCAGAAGTCGTTGCGGGTGACGGTCGTGGGCAGGTGCGACGCCGTGAGGGCGAGGGCCGACAGGCGGGGGGCCTTGCCGAGCGCGAACAGCACACCGGCACCGACCTTGACTCCCGCGAGAGCCTTGACCAGGGTCTCGGTGTCCTTGGTGACCGGCGGCACGGAGGTCGTCACGTGCTCGTTGACGGCCTGCTCGCCCTTCTCCACCAGGGGTGCGGCCTTGTCCACGAGCGGGGCCGCCTTGGCCACATGGGCCTGCGGATTGCGTAGCGTCTCCACGCCGTCGATGACGAACACCGTGGCGAGCATGGGTCGTGCGAGTCGTCGGATCATCGTTCCTCCTGGGAATTGGGATGCGTGGTCGAACCTAGTGAAAACCCCGGCCCGGCGCCTCCGGTCGGAGGATCGTCCCCCGCCACGGACCCTACGGACCTGCGTGATGCGCTGGGACGATCAGCTGTGACGGGGGCCGGATAACGATTCTGATCGGCCGGTCGGTCGGTGCCGTCGGGCGTCACCAGCCGCGCTCTCGCCACGTGCCGAGGTTCGGACGCTCGGCCCCGAGCGTGGTGTCGTCCCCGTGCCCGGGGTGGACCACCACGTCGTCCTCGAGCACGGCGAAGACCCGGGACTCGAGGTCGTCCATGAGGGTGTCGAACTGCTCCCGGGTGCCCGTCTTGCCCGGTCCGCCGGGGAAGAGGGAGTCGCCGGGGAACAGGTGGGTCCCCTCCTCGGTGCGGAGGAGGAGCCCGATGCCGTCCGGGGTGTGTCCCCGCAGACCGATGACCCCGAGGCGCAGGTCCCCCACGACGAGCTCGTCACCGTGGGAGACGTGGCGGTCGGTCGGTACGTGGATGTCCCCGGCGTCACCGGGTGAGGCGATGGTGGTGAGGCCGAGGGCCTCGACGGTCTCCGACAGGCCGATCCAGTGGTCGGCGTGCAGGTGGGTCGTGACCACCTCTCTCACTCCGGGGGCCTGCGCCCTCAGGTGCGCGATGAGCTGGGGTGCGTCGTTCGCGGCGTCGACGAGGAGTGCCGCGCCCGTCGAGACGGACTCGATCACGTAGACGCTGTTGTCCATCTCCCCGACGGAGATCTTGGACAACCGGGCCGGGCCGACGGTCCAGCGCTCACCGGTCAGGCGGCCACCCAGGCGGCCGGAGTAGCCCTCGGTGAGGGTGATGTGCTCGGGGACGGACTCGGTGGGATTCGACATATCTGCAGGCTACTGACGGCGACGGCGGTTCGTGGTGGTAAGCGTGTCGGGGTTCGTTGGTACCTTCGTCTGCGGGACGGCGGCCATGCGGCGCGCACGGCCACCGCCACGGGTCCGTGGCGTCATCCCCCTCGGAAGGAGTACCCATGGTGGACCGTCTGGTCGTCCGCGGCGCACGGGAACACAACCTCAAGGGCGTGGACATCGACGTCCCGCGCGACTCCCTGATCGTCTTCACGGGCTTGTCGGGCTCCGGCAAGTCCTCGTTGGCCTTCGACACGATCTTCGCCGAGGGGCAGCGTCGGTATGTGGAGTCCCTCTCCTCCTACGCGCGCATGTTCCTCGGTCAGATGGACAAGCCGGACGTCGACTTCATCGAGGGACTCTCTCCGGCGGTGTCGATCGACCAGAAGTCCACCAACCGGAACCCCCGGTCGACGGTGGGCACCATCACTGAGGTCTACGACTACCTGCGTCTGCTCTACGCGCGGGCGGGTGTTCCGCACTGTCCGACGTGCGGAGAGGTGATCTCGCGTCAGACCCCTCAGCAGATCGTCGACCAGATCCTCGAGGGGGAGGAGGGCGCCAGGTTCCAGGTGCTGGCGCCGGTCGTGCGCACCCGTAAGGGCGAGTTCGTCGACCTCTTCGCCCAACTCGCGGCCGACGGGTACAACCGCGTGCGGGTGGACGGTGAACTCCACACCCTCGCGGAGCCGCCGACGCTCAAGAAGCAGGAGAAGCACGACATCGAGGTGGTCGTGGACCGCCTCGCCGCCAAACCGTCCTCCCGCCAGCGGCTCACCGATTCCGTCGAGACCGCGCTGGGACTGGCGGACGGGGTGATCGTCATCGACTACGTTGACCTCGACGAGGCCGACCCCGGCCGGCGGCGCCGGTTCTCCGAGCACATGGCCTGCCCCAACGGTCACCCGATCGGGCTCGACGACCTGGAACCCCGTGCGTTCTCCTTCAACTCCCCCTATGGCGCCTGCCCGGTCTGTGACGGGCTCGGCTCGCACCTCGAGGTGGACCCCGACCTGGTGATACCCGATCCGGAGCGGTCGTTGGCGGACGGCGCGATCGCCCCGTGGTCGGGGGGCCAGAGCGCCGACTACTTCCAGCAGTTGCTCTCGGGGCTGGCCGACGACCTGGGCTTCGACCTGCGCACGCCCTGGCAGGACCTGCCCGCCAAGGTGCGCAAGGCGGTGCTCGGAGGGGCGTCGACGAAGGTCCGGGTGCGGTACAAGAACCGCTACGGCCGGGTCCGGACCTACGACGCCAAGTTCGAGGGCGTCATGTCGTTCCTCAAACGCCGACTGGAGCAGACGGAGTCGGAGTCGCAGAAGGAGCGCTACCAGGGGTACATGCGGGAGGTGCCGTGCCCCGCCTGTGAGGGGACCCGTCTCAAGCCGGAGATCCTCGCCGTCACGATGACCGGCCCCGGCGGGCGTGACCGGTCGATCGCCGACATCTCCCGGATGTCGGTCGCGGACTGCGCCGAATTCCTGGACGGCCTCGAACTGGACTCCCGCCAGGCGATGATCGCCGGCCGGGTCCTCAAGGAGATCCAGGCCCGCATGGGTTTCCTCCTCGACGTGGGACTGGACTACCTGTCCCTGGACCGGGTGGCGGGCAGCCTGTCCGGCGGGGAGGCCCAGCGCATCCGGCTGGCCACCCAGATCGGGTCCGGTCTCGCCGGCGTGCTCTACGTGCTCGACGAGCCGTCCATCGGTCTGCACCAGCGGGACAACCGTCGCCTGATCGACACTCTCGTCCGGCTGAGGGACCTGGGGAACACGCTGCTCGTGGTGGAGCACGACGAGGACACCATCCGCGCGGCGGACTGGATCGTGGACATCGGCCCCCTGGCCGGCGAACACGGCGGACGGGTGGTGCACTCCGGGGACTACGAGGGGCTGCTGGCCAGCGAGGAGTCGCTCACGGGTGACTACCTGGCGGGGCGGCGGTCGATCGCGGTGCCCGACACGCGGCGTGGACTGAACCCGGAGAAGGTCCTCCACGTGCGCGGGGCACGCGAGAACAATCTCAAGAACGTCGACGTGGTGTTCCCGGGCGGTGTGCTGTGTGCCGTCACCGGCGTGTCCGGCTCGGGTAAGTCCACCCTCGTCAACGACATCCTCGCCACCTCGCTGGCCAACCAGCTCAACCGGGCGCGCCAGGTTCCCGGACGGCACTCCCGCATCGACGGGGTGGAGTCGTTCGACAAGTTGGTCCAGGTGGACCAGTCACCGATCGGTCGCACCCCGCGGTCCAACCCGGCCACGTACACCGGGGTGTTCGACAAGATCCGGACGTTGTTCGCGGCGACCACCGAGGCCAAGGTCCGGGGCTACAAGCAGGGGCGGTTCTCGTTCAACGTCAAGGGCGGCCGTTGCGAGGCGTGTCAGGGGGACGGCACGCTCAAGATCGAGATGAACTTCCTGCCGGACGTCTACGTCCCGTGCGAGGTGTGTCACGGCGCCCGGTACAACCGCGAGACCCTCGAGGTGCACTACAAGGGAAAGACCATCGCCGAGGTGCTCGACATGCCCATCGAGGAGGCGTGCGAGTTCTTCGAGCCGATCACCTCGATCCACCGGTACCTCAAGACCCTCTCGCAGGTCGGCCTGGGGTACGTGCGTCTGGGCCAGTCGGCACCCACGCTGTCCGGCGGTGAGGCGCAGCGGGTCAAACTCGCGGCCGAGCTGCAGAAGCGGTCGAGTGGACGGACCGTCTACATCCTCGACGAGCCCACCACGGGTCTGCACTTCGAGGACATCACCAAGCTCCTCCTGGTGATCCAGGGGCTGGTCGACAAGGGCAACACCGTCATCGTGATCGAACACAACCTCGACGTGATCAAGAGCGCCGACTGGGTGATCGACATGGGGCCCGAGGGTGGCGCCGGCGGTGGCGTCGTCGTGGCCGAGGGCACCCCCGAGCAGGTCGCGGCGGTGCCGGAGAGTCACACCGGTCGCTTCCTCGCGCAGGTCCTCCCGGTCACTCAGGAGGGCCCGGAGGGATCCCGGACCGTCCCGGCGTCGGTCGGTGGTGCGCCCGCCAAGAAGGCGGCGGCGAGCAAGGCCGCGGCCGCGAAGGCGCCCGCGAGGAAGGCGCCCGCGAGGAAGACGGCGTCGGACAAGACCGCGGCCAAGGCGGCACGCAAGGCACGGGCCCTGCGCTGACCCGACGCCGGAGGGTGCGACCGTGGCGTCGCGTACCCCGGCGGCGGGCAGTCGGGGGTCAGTAGACGGGGCCGGTGAACTTCTCGCCGGGACCCTCGCCGGGCTCGTCGGGGAACGCGCTGGCCTCGCGGAACGCGCGCTGCAACCCCTGGAGTCCATCCCGCACCACGCTGGCCTGCGGCCCGAGGTACTCGGCGGACCCGGTCACGAGTCCGGCGAGCGAGGTGATCAGCTTGCGCGATTCGTCGAGGTCGAGATGCGGGCTCGCGGTCGGGTCGTCGTCGGACAGCCCCAGCTTCTCCGCCGCGGCGCTCATCAGCACGACGATCGAGCGGAAGATGATCTCCTGGGCGGGGACGTCGGCGAGTTCGACGATCTCGACCTCGCGGGCGTCGAGATGGTCCTCGAGAGAACTCTCTGCGGTCGCGTCGGCGGCGGGATCTGTGGACGCGGGGTGGTCGGTGTTCATGCCGAACACTGTCCCACGGGCCGGGCGACTCCGGGCGGTCGGACCGGTTTGGGGGTCCCCGGGAATCCTGGTAGAGTTCTGCTCCGACTGTGGGAATCCGCTTCGTGGTGGGTTCCGACGTCCAAGAGGAGCCCGATCTCCCACCATCCGACGCCCTGGGTTGTTTGATGGTCACCACCCCCGACGAGGGGTCTGCGAGCGTATCGCGGAGACGTCTCGTCGACGGGTGAGGAGTGAGAGGCCCCCCGGTATCCGTGCCGTGGGGCCTTCTCGGTATCGCCGGTGTGTCCGGTGGTGCCGTGGGTACCTCGAGGGCGGATGCGCGACCGCGCGAGCGGTCGCGGACAGAGCACCATCTACCGAGGAGGGCCCATCAGCGCCGAAGCACGTATCAACGAACGAATCCGTGTCCCCGAAGTCCGACTCGTCGGCCCCGGGGGCGAGCAGGTGGGGATCGTTCGCGTCGAGGATGCACTTCGTCTGGCCCTGGAGGCCGATCTGGACCTCGTCGAGGTCGCGCCCACCGCGCGCCCGCCGGTCTGCAAGATCATGGACTACGGAAAGTTCAAGTACGAGGCGGCGCAGAAAGAGCGCGAGTCGCGGAAGAACCAGCAGCAGACCGTGGTCAAGGAGCAGAAGCTCCGGCCCAAGATCGACACCCATGACTACGAGACCAAGAAGGGGAACGTGGTCCGTTTCCTCGAGAAGGGCTCCAAGGTCAAGGTGACGATCATGTTCCGCGGTCGCGAGCAGTCCCGCCCCGAGCTCGGGTACCGGCTGCTCCAGCGCCTGGCGGACGACATCACCGAATACGGATACGTCGAGACCAGTGCCAAGCAGGACGGCCGCAACATGACCATGGTCGTCGCCCCCCACAAGGGCGCCAAGACCCGGGTCAAGGCGCAGGAGTCGAAGGTCACCGACCCCGCCTCGGAGTAGGACTCCGGCACCACACCGACCACCGGACGCACGTCGTCCGCTCACCCGAGACCCCGCCGGTCTCCGGGACGAACCATGTGAGGAAGACCGATCATGCCGAAGATGAAGACCCACAAGGGCACCGCCAAGCGTTTCCGGAAGACCGGGACGGGCAAGCTCGTGCGCCAGCAGGCCAACCGCCGCCACATCATGGAGAAGAAGCCCACCAAGCGCACCCGTCGTCTCGACGGTCGCACGGACGTCGCCCCGGCCGACGTCCCCCGCATCAAGCGGCTCCTCGGGCTCTGAGCCCTCTCCCATACGTAGTACTTCCGGTCGCCGTGAGGTGACCACCCAGATCAGTGAGGATTGACCAGTGGCACGCGTGAAGAGGGCAGTCAACGCCCAGAAGAAGCGTAGGACCGTACTCGAGTCCACCAAGGGCTACCGCGGGCAGCGTTCGCGGCTGTACCGCAAGGCCAAGGAGCAGATGCTCCACTCGATGACCTACAGCTACCGTGACCGTCGCGCGCGCAAGGGCGACTTCCGGAAGCTGTGGATCACCCGCATCAACGCGGCGGCCCGCGCCAACGACATGACCTACAACCGCTTCGTCCAGGGCCTCAAGCTCGCGGGCGTCGAGGTGGACCGCAAGGTGCTCGCCGACCTGGCCGTCACCGACCCGGCCGCCTTCACGGCGCTCATCGAGGTCGCGCGCAAGGCCCTGCCGGCCGACGTCAACGCGCCGGCTGCCTGACGTCTGCGAATGTGACGCACAGCACCCTGCCCGGGGAGGGCACCGGACGACCCGCGGATCCGTTCACCGAACGGACACCGCGGGTCGTTTCCGCATCCAAGCTCCACCGCGCGGCCGCCCGGCGCAAGGCCGGGCGCTTCCTCGCGGAGGGGGCCAACTCGGTCGAGTCGGCCCTGACGACCGGGGCGGCGATCGAGGTGTTCTGCGGCCCGGACTCGCTCGACCGGTTCGCCACCCTCGTGACCACCGCATCGGCATCCGGGGTCACCGTCTCCGTGGTGACCGACCGTGCGATCAGGGCGCTGTCGGACACCGTCTCGCCCACGGGCATCGTCGCGCTGTGCCGGTCGGTCGTCCGCGACCCCGGGGACCCGGACGAGGGGTCTGTGCGCCTCGTCGCGGTGGGCCAGGCGCTGGCCGAACCGGGGAACGTCGGCACCCTCATCCGCGTCTCGGACGCACTCGGCGCCGACGGCGTGTGGCTCACCGGGGGCGCGGTGGATCCGGAGAACACCAAGGCGGTCCGCGCCTCCGCCGGCAGCCTCTTCCATCTCCCCGTGGTGCGCGGGATCGCCGAGACGGACCTGGTCGACCGCGCCCACCGGCTGGGCCTCCAGGTCGCGGTGGCCACCGGCGACGGTGAGGTGGACATCGAACACGCCGACGACGTGCTGTCCCGGCCGACCGCGTGGGTCTTCGGAAACGAGGCGCACGGCGTCCCCGACGCGCTGGCCGACGCTGCCGACGTCCGCGTGCGCATCCCCCTCCGGGGGCGGGCCGAGAGCCTGAACATCGTCACCGCTGCCTCGATCTGCCTCCACACCAGCGCGCGCCTGCAGGCCGCCGCCTCGTGACCGCCACCCTCACCGCCCGCGGCCTGGGGGCCTCACGAGGTGCGCGGACCCTGTTCACCGGTCTCGACCTCGTCGTCGCCGAGGGTGACGTCTGGGGGCTCACCGGACCCAACGGCGCCGGCAAATCGACACTGCTCCACGCCCTCGCCGGCGCTCCCGACGCCGAGATGTCGGGGACG
The DNA here is from genome assembly GCF_014145145.1 of Dietzia cercidiphylli. GTDB lineage: Bacteria > Actinomycetota > Actinomycetes > Mycobacteriales > Mycobacteriaceae > Dietzia > Dietzia natronolimnaea. The sequence continues at coordinate 3,332 of NZ_JAALEA010000323.1, read as the reverse complement.
GTCACCGTCAGCCCACCGCACGCGACGGTGGGGTTCCTCCGTCAGGAGGTGGAGCGCCACGACGACGAGGAGGTGCGCGACTTCCTGCACCGCGCCACCGGGGTCGCCGACGCGCAGGAGCACATGGACGCACTCGCGCTGCAGATGGCGGACTCGGACTCGGCCGCCGACGCCTACGGCGACGCCCTCGAGCGATGGTTGGCCCTCGGCGGTGGAGACCTGGACGAGCGGATCCCGGTGACCGCCGCCCGGCTCGGATTGGACGTCGCCGTTCTGGGTCTGCCGATGTCGGCGCTCTCGGGCGGCCAGGCCGCCCGTGTCACCCTCGCCGCCGTGCTGCTCAGCCAGTACGAGATCCTGCTGTTGGACGAGCCGACCAACGACCTCGACCTGGCGGGGCTCGCGGTGTTGGAGGACTTCATGCGGACCGAGCGGCGTCCGATGGTGGTGGTCAGTCACGACCGTGAGTTCCTGGCCAGGTGTGTGACCGGGATCGTCGAGCTCGACTCGGCCCAGCGGCAGATCACGGTGTTCGACGGAGGATACGAGTCGTATCTCGCCGAGCGCGCGCTGGCGCGGCAGCGGGCGCGCGAGGCATACGAGGAGTACGCGGGCCGGGTCGGTCAGCTCAAGGACCGCATGCAGACCCAGAAGACGTGGCTCGACAAGGGCGTCCGCAACACCATGCGCAAGTCGGGCGGCAAGGATGCCGAGAAGGACAAGCACATCCGCAACCGGGCCGGCCAGCGGTCGGAGAAGCAGGCCGCCAAGATCTCCCAGACCGAGCGTGCGATGGAGCGGCTCGACGTGGTGGCCGAACCGCGCAAGGAGTGGCAGCTGCGGATGGAGATCGCGACCGCGCCCCGGTCGGGGTCGGTCGTGGCGGTGTTGTCCGACGCCGTCGTCCGCCGCGGAGACTTCGCGCTCGGTCCGGTGACCCTGCAGATCGACTCGGGGGACCGGGTGCTGATCTCCGGCGCCAACGGGTCCGGCAAATCCACGCTGCTGGGTCTGCTCGCGGGCGATCGGCTCCCGGACACCGGGCGGGTGAGCACGGGAGCCGGCGTCGCGGCGGGTCGCGTCGACCAGGCCCGCGCGGAGTTCGGTGGCCCGGGGCCCCTGCTGGACACGTTCTGCGTGGCCGCGGACCCGGCGGGTCTGGACCCCACCGAGGGTCGGACGGTGCTGGCCAAGTTCGGACTGGGCGGCGAGCACGTCGCCCGGTCGTGCGCGTCCCTGTCCCCGGGGGAGCGGACCAGGGCGGCGCTGGCCCTGCTCCAGCAGCGCGGCGTCAACCTGCTCGTGCTGGACGAGCCCACCAACCACCTGGACCTACCCGCGATCGAGCAGCTCGAGCAGGCCGTGGAGGCCTTCGACGGCACGGTCCTGCTGGTGACCCACGACCGGCGGATGCGCCAGGGTTTCCGGGGGACCCGCGAGCTCGTGGTGGACTCCGGGGCCGTTCACGAGGTGCGTTAGCGGGTGACCCCTCGCGGCGAGGGGGTACGCGCAGGTGGGCCGGGGGGTCCGATCCCGATCGACTAGTCTGTTGCGGGATGCCGCCGGCGGTCGCCGGAGATCGCCGTGACGGGGAGGACGAGAGCACAGGTGAGCGAAGACACGAGCGCTGTCGAGGTGCGGATCGACGAGGAGTCGCTGGCGGGGTACGCGGCGGAGGCCGAGGCGGCGTTCGCCGCCGCCACGGACCTGGACGCCCTGGCCGCCGCCAAGACCGCCCACCTGGGCGACCGCAGCCCGATCGCGCTGGGACGCCGGACCCTCGGGTCGCTGCCCAAGGAGCAGAAGGCCTCCGCCGGAAAGGCCGTCAACGTGGCGCGGGGCAGGGTCCAGCAGGCCTATGACGCCCGCCTCGCCGAGCTGCAGGCGGAGCGTGACGCCGCCGTCCTCGTGGCCGAGACCCTGGACCTGACCGTGCCGTCGGGTCGGGCTCCGGTGGGCGCCCAGCACCCCATCACGATCATCACCGAGCAGGTCGCGGACGTGTTCGTGGCGATGGGCTGGGAGATCACCGAGGGCCCGGAGGTCGAGGCGGAGCACTACAACTTCGACGCCCTGAACTTCCTCCCGGACCACCCCGCGCGCACCCTGCAGGACACCTTCCACATCGCTCCCGAGGGCAGCCGCCAGGTGCTGCGCACCCACACCTCGCCCGTGCAGATCCGGACGATGCTCGATCGGGAGCCGCCGATCTACGTGGCCTGCCCCGGTCGGACGTTCCGCACGGACGAGCTCGACGCCACCCACACCCCGGTGTTCCACCAGGTGGAGGGGTTGGCGATCGACAAGGGGCTGACCATGGCGCACCTGCGCGGTGCGCTCGACGCCTTCGCCCGCGCGCTCTTCGGACCGGAGACCCGTACCCGGATGCGGCCCAACTACTTCCCCTTCACGGAGCCCTCTGCCGAGGTCGACGTGTGGTTCCCGCGGAAGAAGGGGGGCGCGGGCTGGGTCGAGTGGGGCGGGTGCGGGATGGTCCACCCCAACGTGCTGACCGCCTGCGGCATCGACCCGGAGGTCTACTCGGGGTTCGCGTTCGGCATGGGCCTCGAGCGCACCCTGCAGTTCCGCAACGGACTGTCCGACATGCGGGACATGGTCGAGGGGGACGTGCGGTTCTCGCTGCCCTTCGGCATCCGCGCCTGACCCACCGCCCCTTCCACCCGAGAAGAACAAGGACCCCCACAGTGCGAATTGCGCAGTCCTGGCTGACCGAGATCCTGCAGCGGGCCAACGACGGTTGGTCGGTGACCCCGGCCGAGCTCGACGCGGGGTTCGTGCGCGTCGGCCTCGAGGTCGAGGGCGAGCCGGAGCAGTTGCCCGAGATCTCGGGACCGCTCACGATCGGTCGGGTCAGCAGTATCGAGGAGCTCGAGGGGTTCAAGAAACCCATCCGCTTCTGCCTGGTCGACGTGGGTGCGGACGAACCGCAGCAGATCGTCTGCGGGGCGCGGAACTTCGAGGCGGGCGACCTGGTGGTCGTCGCGCTGCCGGGAACCGTCCTTCCCGGTGGGTTCGAGATCGGCAGGCGGAAGACGTACGGCAAGCCCAGTGAGGGCATGATCTGCTCGGCGTCCGAGCTGGGGATCGGATCCGACCACAGCGGCATCATCGTCCTGGCCGAGGGCACGGCGGAGCCCGGCGACCCGGCCGGGCCGGTCCTCGACGCCGGGGCGGCGGGACCCGACACCGTCATCGAGCTCAACGTCACCCCGGACCGCGGGTACTGCCTGTCGGCGCGCGGCCTGGCCCGCGAACTCGCGTGCGGGTTCGGGCTCGACTTCGCTGATCCCGCGGTCGAGCAGGGCCTCGGG
>NZ_JAALEA010000322.1 GCF_014145145.1 Dietzia cercidiphylli | reverse complement strand
CCCGCCGTACCGAGGTGATGGCTCACCGAGAGACCGGCCTGGCCGCCGCCGATGACGAGCACCGGGACATGGGAGCCGGGGGAGAACTGCGTGGTGCTCATGAGTGCTCCTGGGGGTCCGGCGAGGCGGAGGGCGCCTGCGCGGGGGGTGGGGATGCGGGGGGTGGGGATGCGGAGGGCAGCGGGGGGTGCATCGAGACGACCTCGACGAGGGCGTCCCCGGGGTGGGACCGGGACGCGGAGGCCACCCGTGCGGCGGTGTCCGCCGCCGAGCTGCACAGGAAGCCGTAGCGTTCGCGGACCCGCTCGCCCGCCTCGGTGAGCCCGTCGGTGGCCCGGCGGCGGAACTCGGCCACGCTCAGACGGTCGCCCACCGTGAGGTGGTCGTGGATCACCAGGCTGGGGGAGTAGTAGTCCCGGACCGTCCCGTCGGGCCACCGGACGGCGAAGCTCATCTCAGGCACTGGCGAGCGTCCTCTCGTCGGCCCGATCACTGACCTCGACCAGTGATCCGTACACGTCGGGGCGCCGATCGCGCAGGTGGAACATCCCGGCGCGCATGGCCGCGAAGGTCCCCGCCACGTCGACCTCGGCGACCGCCAGGCCCTCGTCGAGGGTGGTGGTGGCCAGGACGTTCCCGCCGGGATCGACGATCTTGGCGTTCCCGACGTACCGCAGGGACCCGAACGTCCCCGCCTGGTTGGAGGCCACCCAGAACACCTGGTTGTCCAGGGCCCGGGCGGAATCGAAGAGGTTGAACCGGTAGGTCCAGCGGTCCTCCTGGAGGTTGGCGGCGGTCGCGGTGCGTGCCGCCGGCCACGCGGACAGGGAAGCGATGATCTCGGCGCCCTGCAGTGCCATGACGCGTGCGGCCTCGGGGAACGCCTTGTCGTAACAGATCTGCAGGCCCACCCGACCGACCGGGGTGTCGAACACCCGGTAGTCGCCGCCGGAGGCATAGGACATGTTCTCCCCGAGGGGCTGGTGCACCTTGCGGTAGGTGCCGTAGACGCGGGTTCCGTCGAGGACGGCGGCCGCGTTGTAACGGCTCACCCCGTCGTCGTCGAGCTCGCAGAACCCGATGGCCACCACCAGGTCTCCGATGATCTCCTGCACCCGCGCGATCTCGGGGCCGTCGAGCCGGATGGCGGGGGGCAGTGATCGCGAGGTGGGCGTGGTGTCGCCGTGGTTTCCGAGGCTGGAGAGGTAGCCCCCGATGGCGGCCTCGGGAAAGACCAGGAAGTCGACGCCGCTCTCGCGGGCGATCTCCGTGTAATGGGCGATGGTCCGGTAGTTCTCCTCGAGGTCGCGGCCGAAGTTGGCGGCGACCGAGCCGATGGTCGTCATGGCATCAGACCATGTAGGTCGAGTTGATGATGGCGCCCTTACGGGCGTAGTGGATCAGGGCGTCCTGCACGTCGAGCGGGTGCGCGGGGATCACGCCCTCGATCAGGTCCTCCTCGCGACCGCCGTGGAGACCGAGCCCGAAGCGGCAGCAGAACACGGTTCCGCCCTCGGAGATGAACGACTCGAGGGACTCGTTGATGTTCTGCTCGCCGGGGAAGCCGGAGTCCCCGGTGGTGGGGAATCCGCGGGTGGCCAGGCAGTTGATCGCGCCGGGGCCGTAGAAGTAGATGGCCGACTCGAATCCCTTGCGCAGGGCGCGGGTGGCCTGGAGGACGG
>NZ_JAALEA010000321.1 GCF_014145145.1 Dietzia cercidiphylli | reverse complement strand
GCCGGCCCGCCTCCACACGGAGGCGGGCCGGCGGTCGTGAGTGTGATCAGTTGAGAGCGGCGAGCGCGGAGTCGTAGTCCGGCTCGGTGGTGATCTCGTCGACGAGCTGGGTGTAGACGACCTTGCCCTCGGCGTCGAGAACGATGACCGAGCGGGCGCACAGGCCGGCCAGGGGGCCGTCGGCCATCGTGACGCCGTACGTCGAGGCGAAATCGCTGCGGAAGGTGGAACCGGCGGAGGCGTTCTCGATGCCCTCGTCGGCGGCGAAACGCTTGAGCGCGAAGGGGAGATCGGCCGAGACGTTGACGACCGCGGTGTTGTCCAGGCCGGTGGCCTTCTCGTTGAAGGTGCGGACGGACTGGGCGCAGACGCCCGTGTCGACGCTCGGGAAGATGTTGAGCACGACGTTCTTGCCCGCCAGCGACTCGGAGGTCACGGCTGACAGGTCGGTGCCGACCAGCTCGAACGCCGGGGCGGTGGTGCCGACGGCGGGGAGCTCGCCGGACGTGGTGACGGGATTTCCCTTGAATGCGGTGGTTGCCATGCGTCCGTTCTACCGGACGGCGGGCGCGGGCGGCGCTGGCACTGCCTGGCCGGTCTGGTCCACCGCCCGCCACAGGTACCAGGAGGCGACCGACCGGTAGGGGGCCCAGCTCTCGGCACGGGTGAGCATCCGGGTGGCGGTGGGGGGTCCGTCGAGTCCCGTGACCCGCTCGAATCCGCGCCGGACGCCGACATCGGCCACGGGGAACACGTCGGGCCTGTCCAGCAGGAAGATCAGCAGCATCTCCACCGTCCACCGGCCCACCCCGCGGACGGTGGTCAGGGAGGCGACCACCTCCTCGTCGTCGAGTTCCTCCAGCTCCGCCAGGGTGGGGATCCGTCCGGTCCCCACCGCGTCGGCGAGGTCGCGGAGCGCGGCGATCTTGGGTCGGGAGACCCCGCAGGCACGGATCTCGTCGTCGGAGAGGGTGGTGAGGAGGCCGGGGTCGAGATGCCGGGGCCCGGCCGCCCGCTCCCTGAGGCGACCGGCGATCCTCGCGGCCGCCTTGACCGACAGTTGCTGGGACAGGATCGAGGAGGCCAGGCGGTCGAACAGGGTGTGCGGTCCGGCGTCCGGGGCGGGCGCGAGGGTGCACGGACCGACGGTCTCGATGTGGCGTCCGAGCTCGGGGTCCGCTCGGGAGAGGTATCGGACCGCGGCCGATTTGTCGTATCCTGCGGGCATACGAGCAGGGTACCGGGCGGTTTTCTGACCCATCCTGCCTCACGGGTAACAGCGGTACCGTGGCTACCGATAACTATCGGGTCACGAAATGAGTCACACACTTTTCTCGGGGGAGGAACGCCATCGTGCGTAGGACACACATCCGTCTCGCAGCGGTCGCGGCCACGGCGGCGCTCGCGCTGGGGGCCGGTGCAGGGACCGCATCCGCGGGTTCGGCGGAGCTCCCGTCGGGCACCGCGCTCTACAACGGGCTGACCATGGTGGGCTGCCAGTATGTCGACCAGTCGATGCTGCAGATGTGCGGCGGCCTGGACGCGCTCACGAGCGACGACCCGGCGGTGCTCACGGTCAATCCGTTCACCACCGACATCGTGATCCTGGGCGCGGGCCTCTATCCCGACGGGGGGATCCGGCCGGTGCTCGAGGAGCGGCTGAGGACAGGCTTCCGGCTCGCGCGGGAGTACCCCACAGCCCGCATCATCGTGACCGGTGGAGTCCCGCAGAACGGCCGCACGGAGGCCCGCGCGATGGGCGACTGGCTCCGCGGCGCCGGGATCGCACCGTGGCGGATCACCGAGGAGGGCAACTCCAACTCGACGGTCCAGAACGCCCGGTTCACCGACCAGATCTTCCGCGAGCGCGGGACCACCGGCGCGGTCGTGGTCTCCACGGGCGACCACGTCCAGCGTGCGGTGCTCAACTTCCGCCAGGCGGTCGACGGCCGGATTCCGGTGACCGGAGTGGTGGCCCGGGGCTGACCCGGGCTCGGCCGCGGGAGGGAACAAACCGCCAGGGCCCGGAGTTGTATGACGCGACAGCAATTACCGTCCCGTCAGAGGAGAGGCCAGTGTCCGCCATCCGTCAGGTAGTCCCGCTCGGCGCGCAGTGGCCCGGTGTCGACCCGTTCCTGTTCGCGGTCCACCACCGCGACGAGTTCCCCGCGGCCGAGGGGGAGACCATGCGTCCCGCGGCCTCCCTGGAGGGCCGGTCCATCGGAGGCGACTTCTCCGGCAAGGACGGCTGGTCGATGTACCACGGCTCAGAGGTGCCCGGCTTCCCCCAGCACCCACACCGCGGCTTCGAGACCGTCACCGTGGTGCTCGACGGCGTGGTGGACCACTCCGACTCGTTGGGCGCCGCCGCCCGCTTCGGTCACGGTGACACACAGTGGCTCACCGCCGGTGCGGGGATCTCGCACTCGGAGATGTTCCCCCTGCTGGATCCCGACGCGACCAACACCATGGAGTTGTTCCAGATCTGGCTCAACCTGGCCCCCGAGGACAAGTCCGCCGAGCCGTACTTCGACATGTTCTGGTCCGAGGACACCCCGGTCGTCGTCCGCGGTGAGGAGGGGGCCGCCGCGCGCGTCCGGGTGATCGCCGGGGAGATCGACGGGATCCGGGCACTCGACCCGCCACCGCACTCCTGGGCCGCGCGCCCGGACAGCCACCTCGCCATCTGGATCGTCACCCTCGACCCCGGGGTCAGCACCGAGCTCCCGGCGTTCGACCCGTCCGCCTCCCGGGTCCTGTACAACTACGGCGGCGAGCTGACCGCCGACGGGCAGCGGCTCGGCTACGACGCCGCCGTGCTCGCCCCCGAGGCCGTCACCGTGAGCGCGGGCGAGGACGGCGCGGCGTTCCTCGTGCTGCAGGCCCGGCCGATCGGGGCGCCCGTGGTCCAACAGGGTCCGTTCGTCGGCAA
>NZ_JAALEA010000320.1 GCF_014145145.1 Dietzia cercidiphylli | reverse complement strand
GCGCTCGGCGGCCCGCATCGGCAACTCACCCCACCCGGGAGTGGCGACGAGGGCCCGGGTGCCGGCCCCGACGCCGGCAAGGGTGAGCAGCGTGTCGGCCGACCGCCGTTGGGCGTCCCCCAGGTCGTTGCGCCGGGGGGGCGACGCCGGGACCTCGAGGTGGACCACGTCGGTCCCGTCCTCCATCCGTGCACGGGTGCGTGCACCGGAGGCGAACACGGCGCCCGCCGTCGACATCGTCTCGTCGGTGTAGAGGGAGGTGAGCGCACCGGGAACGGAATCCTCGAGCTCCACCACCACCGGTCCCCCGCGCCGTCGCCCACCACCGGGGCTCCCGCGACCATCGCGCCCGTAGGCTCGTTCACCCGGGTGGGCGCAGTCGGAGTTCCCCGCGATCCACGGGCCGAGGGTTCCTATGGCCGCGCCGAGGTCGGTGGTCGTCCACTCACCGGCCATGTAGGACTCTCCCAGGCCGAGCACCCCGGCGGACGCGAGGCGCGCCCAGAAGCGCTCGGGCTCCCGCAGGACCACTCGGACGGGGGCGTCGTACTCGCCCGCCGCCGTCGAATCCGGGTAGTCGATCCTCAGACCGAGGTCCCTGGTCGACCTCCTCAGGGCCTGGGCGACCTCCCCCGCGGCCTGTCCGCCCATCCCGTCCGGCTCCGCGAGCGCGGGCCAACGATCGAGGTCGACGGTCTGCGGTTCGAGTCTGACCACCGGGTCCCTCCTCAGGGGTGTCGTCAGTGGGACGGTACCGCCGCACGTCGCCCGGGCGGGTCAGGCGCGACGGGGGGAGCGTTCACCGCGGCGAGCCCACTACGTGTGCACCGGCTACCGCATACCACTACCCTGGGGACTCGTTCCCGCGCGTGACCCGCCCGGGGACCCGATCGGCGAGCCCCGCGCTCACCACGACAGTCTCACCTTCACCAGGAGCCGCCATGACCGAGCCCGCACACGACCAGGTCACCGCCACCGCACCGGCCGGACGCCGGCACCGAGTCGTCATCATCGGGTCCGGCTTCGGCGGGCTCTTCGCGGCCCAGCAACTGAAGAAGGCGGATGTGGACGTGACCCTGGTCGCCAAGACCGGGCACCACCTCTTCCAGCCGCTTCTCTACCAGGTCGCGACCGGCATCCTCTCGGTGGGCGAGATCGCCCCGCCCACCCGGCTCATCCTGCGCGATCAGAAGAACGTCACCTGCATCCTCGGTGACGTCAACAAGATCGACGTGGCCGCCAAGACGGTCTACGCCTCGGCAGGTCACATCAAGTTCGACCTCGAGTACGACAGCCTCATCGTGGCCGCCGGCGCCAATCAGTCGTACTTCGGCAACGACCACTTCGAACGCTGGGCCCCCGGCATGAAGACCGTCGACGACGCCCTCGAACTGCGCAGCCGGATCCTCGGCTGCTTCGAGCAGGCGGAGGTCACCGAGGACGACGAGGAGCGCCGCCGCCTCCTCACGTTCATCATCGTGGGCGCGGGACCGACCGGTGTCGAGATGGCCGGGCAGGTCGCGGAGCTGGCCCAGCACACCCTGAAGAACACCTTCCGCCGTATCGATCCCGCCTCCGCCCGGGTGATCCTCCTGGACGCGGCCCCCGCCGTCCTCCCGCCGTTCGGCAACAAACTGGGCAACGCGGCTCGGGCCCGGCTCGAGAAGATGGGCGTCGAGATCCAGCTCAACGCCATGGTCACCGATGTGGACCAGCGCGGGATCGAGGTGAAGGACCCGGACGGTTCGGTCCGCCGGATCGACGCCACCTGCAAGATCTGGTCCGCGGGCGTCCAGGCCAGCACGCTCGGCAAGATGCTCGCCGACCAGACGGAGGCCGAGATCGATCGCGCGGGACGGGTCCTGGTGCAGAAGGATCTCTCGCTGCCCGGGCACCCCGAGATCTTCGTCGTCGGCGACATGATGAGTCTCGACAAGCTCCCCGGCGTCGCACAGGTCGCCATCCAGGGCGGCAAGTACGCCGCGAAACAGATCATGGCCGAGGTCGAGAAGGGCAGGTCCCCCGCCGAGCGACCGCCGTTCAAGTACTTCGACAAGGGCTCCATGGCCACCGTGTCGCGTTACAGCGCGGTGGTGAAGGTGGGCAGGCTGGAGATCTCCGGCTTCATCGCCTGGGTGATGTGGCTCGTGGTGCACCTCGCGTACCTCATCGGGTTCAAGAACCGCCTGACCACCATGTTCTCCTGGGGAATGCACATGGGCGGTGACCACCGCTCCCAGCTGACCTCCACGCAACAGTGGGTCTACGGTCGACAGGCCATCGAGCGCGTGGCGGCCCATGAGAAGGCCCGCTCGGCGGAGGAGGCCCGCGACCGGGCCGTGGAGACCACGTCGATCGGCGACTGAGGCGCGACGACTCAGCCGGTTCGGCGAGTCGATCGGTTCCGGGACGAGCGCCCGGCGGGACATCCCGCCGGGCGCTCTCGCAGTTCTGCCCCGGTTGTCGCCGCGCGCCCCGGGCCGGACAGGGCTTCTCGCCCGGCGACCGGGCCTACTGGAGGTTCGCCAGCCGGACCTGACCCACGGCAGCGAGTCGCCCCTCGTCATCGGTGATCTCGACACGCCACAGCTGCTGGCTGCGTCCCCGGTGCACGGGGGTACCTGTCGCCGTGAGCGTGCCCTCGGTGACGGCCCGCAGGAAGTCGGTCGAGTTGTTGACCCCGACCACCTTGCCCTCACCACCGAGCCACACCGCGCCCGCCACACTCGCGACCTCCTCGGCGATGGCACAGTAGACGCCGCCGTGGACGATCCCGTAGGGCTGGTGCAGGTGCGGCGCGATGTCGACCGAGACCACGACCCTGTCGGGAGTGATCTCCCGGTAGTCGATGCCGATCCCGCCGCCGAAACCGGTTCCGGACCGTCCCCGGATCAGTTGGATGAACTCGTTCTCGACCGCGTCGGACATCGGACCTCTTCTCCCGGCCCGGGCCGTCCGGGCGATTCGGGTACAGACGCTACCGCGCCTGCGCGTCCGCGGAGGCGAGCCATGCGGGGTCAGGCGGGGTCAGGCGGGGTCAGGCGGGATCAGCGGACCGAGCGCCAACCCCTGTCGCGCACCGGGATCGGTCCCGATCCGGGCGTTCGCGGAAGGGCGCTGCGCCGCCGTACCGCCAGGCCGGAGTCGTGGAGCGCCTGCAGCACCAGCTGTCCGCGGCGGTATCCGGTCTCCGCACTCGTGTCGGCGAAGGTCGGGACGATCGTCGCGGCACCCAGCACGCACTCCCCGACCACCGACCACAGGGTGTCGACGCTGCAGTTGCTCACGCGGGAGAGATCGTCGAACACCGGACTCAGGGTCATGCGTGACCGGCAGGCGAGCCACTGCGCGAGGGCCTGCTCGCACGGCAGGACAACGGTCCCCGGCGAACCCGCGGACGGATCATCACAGAGCAGTCGCAAGGTGGTGTCCCGGACGCCCGCCCAGTCGAGCCCTCCCTCGATGTCGGTGCGGACCGCGAGGTTCTCCGCACCCGTGTCCCACACCCGGCCGATGGTGACGAAGCTCGCGACCGCCCGGCCGATCACCCCGTGGGCGAACGCGTCGGCGACGAGGTACGTCGAGAACCGGATGTCCCCGGACTCCGCGAAGTAGTTGCGGAACATCGTCTCGACACGTCCGCCGTCCACCGCACGCTCCAGCGGAACCCACCGGCGGCGGGACTGGGTACCGAGATCCGCGATCGAGTAGAACTTCGGGTATCCCGGTCTGAACCCGGCGAGTATCTCGACCGTGTCGTCGAACACCGTGCGCGTACCCACGATCTGTGTGGGCAGCATGGAGCTGGTCATGTCTGCTGCTTCCCCCTCGCTGATCACTTCTCACTCGGGCCGCCTGCACACCGGCGCCACACCGCGGCGCGTTTCCCCCCGTTCCGCGGGTGCACCGGTGTCCCGGCCCGGTAATAAGTGATACAACACACCACCTCGTACAACCAAGGATTTCGGACCGGTTCCGGCAATCGTTGCACTCAGTGCACCACTGACCTGTCAGCAAACACTCAGGTTCGCGGATGCCCGCCGGACGGCCCGTCTCCCCCATCGATGCAGGTCCACTGCCCGGGAACCCGTGGACTACTCTGAGACACATGAGTACTGAGCGCGAGGACGCGCAGCCGACCTCAGACACCAACGGGACCGCCGACATCGGAGTCACCGGACTCGCCGTGATGGGCTCGAACATCGCACGGAACTTCGCCCGCCACGGGTACACGGTCGCCGTACACAACCGCTCCGCCGGCAAGACCGACGCTCTCCTGGACGAGCACGGCCGGGACGGGGACTTCGTCCGCACCGAGACCATCGAGGAGTTCGCCGCCGCACTCCGGTCGCCGCGACGTGCGCTCGTCATGGTTCAGGCCGGAGCACCCACCGACGCGGTGATCGACGCCCTCGCCGAGGCGTTCGACGAGGGCGACATCATCATCGACGGGGGCAATTCCCTCTACACCGACACCATCCGCCGGGAGAAGGCGATGGCCGACCGCGGGATCCGGTTCATCGGCGCCGGGATCTCCGGCGGCGAGGAGGGCGCCCTCGAGGGCCCGTCCATCATGCCGGGTGGCCCGGCCTCCAGCTACGAGGTCGTCGGGCCCATGCTCGAGGACATCTCCGCCAAGGTCGACGGGACCGCGTGCTGCACCCACATCGGCGAGGACGGCTCCGGCCACTTCGTGAAGATGGTGCACAACGGGATCGAGTACTCGGACATGCAGCTCATCGGCGAGGCGTACCACCTCCTCCGCGGTGTGGCGGGGATCGAGCCGGCGGCCATGGCCGAGGTGTTCCGCGAGTGGAACACCGGCGAACTCGACTCCTACCTGATCGAGATCACCGCGGAGGTGCTCGCCCAGGTGGACGCCGAGACCGGGTATCCCCTGGTCGACGTGATCGTCGACCGCGCGGGCCAGAAGGGCACCGGCCGCTGGACGGTCAAGTCCGCACTGGATCTGGGAGTCCCGGTGACCGGTATCGCCGAGGCCGTCTTCGCCCGCGCCCTGTCCAGTTCGGTACCGCAGCGCGAGGCGGGCCGCGCGCTGCCCTCCGGCGCGGTGTCGACCCCGAGCGGCACCGGCCCAGAGTTCATCGAGGACGTCCGGCGCGCGCTCTACGCGTCGAAGGTCATCGCCTACGCTCAGGGATTCGACCAGATCACCGCTGCCACCGCCGAGTACGGGTGGGATGTGGCGAGGGGCGACCTGGCCACGATCTGGCGTGGGGGATGCATCATCCGCGCCACCTTCCTCGACCGCATCCGCGAGGCCTATGCGGAGAACGCCGATCTCCCCACTCTCCTGGCCGCCCCCTACTTCGCCGAGGCGCTCGCCGACTGCGTCGACAGCTGGCGGCGCGTCGTCACCACGGCGGTGACCGCGGGTATCCCGGCGCCCGGGTTCTCGGCGGCCCTGGCCTACTACGACGGGCTCCGGACCGAACGACTGCCCGCCGCGCTCATCCAGGGACAGCGCGACTTCTTCGGCGCCCACACGTACCTGCGGACCGACCGCGAGGGCAGCTTCCACACTCAGTGGAGCGGCGACCGTACGGAGGTGCGGGCCTGACCGGGCCGGCTCGGACCGATCTGGGCCGTCTACTCGCCGGGCTCGGCGTCGCGGTCCCGGTCAGACACGCCGTCTCCACCGTCGTCGACGGCCCGGCGAGCGCGATCCAGATCGCCGCGCTCGACGACGCCGTCGCGGGCCGCGACCTCCTCGCGGTCGCGCCG
>NZ_JAALEA010000031.1 GCF_014145145.1 Dietzia cercidiphylli | reverse complement strand
CGCCGGGGCGCGGGCGCCGGGGCGCGCGCGATCAGGCCGCGCGGGCGGGGATCAGCTCAGGCGCTCGAGCACCATCGCCATGCCCTGGCCACCGCCGACGCACATGGTCTCGACGCCGAACTGCTTGTCCGCGGCCTGCAGGTTGTTGATGAGCGACGCGGTGATGCGGGCGCCGGTCATGCCGAACGGGTGGCCGAGCGCGATGGCGCCACCGTTGATGTTGAGCTTGTCCTCCTCGATCCCGAGCTCACGGGCGGAGCCGAGGACCTGGACGGCGAACGCCTCGTTGATCTCGAACAGGTCGATGTCGGACACCGACTTGCCGGCGATCTTCAGGGCGTTCTTGACGGCCTGGATCGGGCCGAGGCCCATGATCTCGGGGGACAGGCCCGAGACGCCGGTGGACACCACGCGGGCGAGCGGCGTGAGGCCGAGCTCCTTGGCCTTGGTGTCGGACATGATCACCAGGGCGGCGGCGCCGTCGTTGAGCGGGCAGCAGTTGCCGGCCGCGATGGTGCCGTCGGGGCGGAAGACCGGCTTGAGCTGCGAGATCTTCTCGTAGGTGGTGCCGGGCCGCGGGCCGTCGTCGGTGGAGACCACGGTGCCGTCGGGCATGGTGACAGGGGTGATCTCGTTGGCGAAGTGGCCGTTCTCGACCGCGGCGACAGCGCGGTTCTGCGAGCGCACGCCCCAGTGATCCTGCTCCTCGCGGGTGATGCCGGTCATCTGCGCGACGTTCTCGGCGGTCTGGCCCATCGGGATGTAGACGTCCGGCAGCAGGCCGTTCTCGCGGGGGTCGGTCCACGTCTCGGCGCCACCCTCGGCGCGCGTGCCGGTGCGGGCCTCGGCGTCGGCGAAGAGCGGGTTGTGGGTGTCCGGCCAGTGGTCGGAGGTGCCCTTGGCGAAGTTGGTCACGGTCTCGACACCGGCGGAGATGAACACGTCACCCTCGCCGGCCTTGATCGCGTGCAGCGCCATGCGGGTGGTCTGCAGCGAGGAGGAGCAGTAGCGGTTGACCGTGGTGCCGGGGACGGTGTCCAGGCCGGCGAGCACGGAGACGACACGGCCCATGTTGAAGCCCTGCTCGCCGCCCGGCAGGCCGCAGCCCAGCATGAGGTCGTCGATCTGGGTGGGGTCGAGCGACGGGACCTTGGCGAGGGCCGCTGTCACCATCTGCGCGGCGAGGTCATCCGAGCGGATACCCACGAGGGATCCCTTGTTGGCGCGCCCGATGGGCGAGCGGGCGTACGAGACGATCACGGCTTCCGGCATGGAAGGCTCCTTCTTTGCGGGTGGATACTCGGTGCTAGGTGTGGTCGGGGGTGAGTTCCGGGGCGGACAGGTCCCGGGTGGGGCGGGTCAGGCGCAGGATGCGGCTCCGGCGGCGGAGGGTGTCCGCCGCCTCGCGGGCATCGCCCGTGCTCTCCGGATCGCCGTCCACGTCCTCATTATGCAGGTACGTGTTCTCGTCGAGGTCCTCCGCGTCCTCGTGGGTACGGACGAAGTCGGTCAGTCGCTTGGTCAGCCGGGCGACGACCGACTCGCGGTGCTCGTCGTCCGCGCCGTCCGCGGCCGCCTCGGCGGCGGTCTCCGCGTCCTCGGCGGCGCGCTC
>NZ_JAALEA010000319.1 GCF_014145145.1 Dietzia cercidiphylli | reverse complement strand
AGCTCGGCCGCCAGGTCCAGGACCTGCTTTCCCGTGCGGGTGGCGCCGTCGCGCAGTTCCCGCGTCAGCCGGGTGGCGTGCAGTCGCCGGTCGATGCGGGTCACCGCGTCCAGCAGTGCGTCCGTGTCACGGCCCCCGTGCTCGCGGGTAGCCGCCCACGCGAGCGCGAGCGCGACCGAGTCCGCCGGGCCGATGGCGTGGCGCAGCATCGAGTGCAGCACCTCCGGTAGGCGCCGGGCGTCGACCTCCCCGCGCTGGGCCAGCCCCTCGAGCCCGTGGGACAGGGTGTACATCCCGGAGGGGAAGGACGAGTCGGTAAACTGCAACGCGAGCAGCAGCCGCGACAGGTCGGAGCCGCTCATGCCAGGTAGTGCAGCTGGGCCAGCGGCAGCGTGGTGGCCGGGGCGATGGTGGCGGGCTCGCCGTCGACGGTGACGACGTAGGTCTCGGGATCCACCTCGATGGTCGGGCAGCGGTCGTTGCGGACCATGTCCTTCTTGCCGATCCCGCGGCAGCCGCGCACGGGCAGGCACGGCGAGGTCAGGCCCAGTTCCTCTGGCACGCCGGCCTCGATCGCCGCGGAGGACAGGAACGTCACCCGCGTGGACTGCAACGCCCCTCCGTACGCGCCGAACATCGGCCGGTAGATCACCGGCTGCGGCGTGGGCAGCGACGCGTTGGGATCGCCCATCGGCGCCCACACGATCATCCCGCCCTTGATGATCAGCGACGGCTTGGCCGCG
The DNA here is from genome assembly GCF_014145145.1 of Dietzia cercidiphylli. Lineage (GTDB taxonomy): Bacteria > Actinomycetota > Actinomycetes > Mycobacteriales > Mycobacteriaceae > Dietzia > Dietzia natronolimnaea. The sequence goes on along the minus strand of NZ_JAALEA010000319.1, from coordinate 1,279 downwards.
AACGAGTCCACCGGCCACACCACCAGGTCCGCGAGCTTGCCTGGCTCGATCGAGCCCAGGTGGTCGGCGATGCCCGCGGCGATGGCGGGGTTGATGGTCATCTTGGCGACGTAGCGCAACACGCGCTCGTTGTCGTTGCCCTCGCTGTCCTCGGGCAGCGGCCCGCGCTCGACCCGGCAGTGGTGCGCGGTCTGGAACGCCCGCTGCCACGACTCCCCGATCCGTCCCATGGCCTGCGAGTCGGACGAGAAGATCGAGATGATGCCCTCGTCGTGCAGCACGGTCTCGGCGGCGATGGTCTCGGCCCGCACGCGGGAGTCGGCGAAGCTGACGTCCTCGGGGATGTCGTGCGACAGGTGGTGGCAGACCATCACCATGTCGAGCAGCTCGTCGACCGAGTTGACCGTGTACGGCAGCGTCGGGTTGGTGGAGGCGGGCAGGACGTTGGGCTCGCCGCACACCCGCAGGATGTCGGGCGCGTGGCCGCCGCCGGCGCCCTCGGAGTGGAAGGTGTGGATGGTCGAGTCGCCGAACGCGGCGCGGGTGTCCTCGTAGAAGCCGGACTCGTTGAGGGTGTCGGTGTGGATCGCGACCTGCACGTCGTACTGGTCGGCGACCTCCTGCACGCAGCGAATGGTCGCCGGGGTGGTCCCCCAGTCCTCGTGGATCTTCAGCCCGGCCGCCCCGGCCACGATCTGCTCGACCGCCGACTCGGGCTGGGAGGTGTTGCCCTTGCCCAGGATCCCGATGTTCACCGGCAGCCCGTCGGCGGCCTGCAGCATCCGGCCGATGTTCCAGGCGCCCGGCGTGCAGGTGGTCCCCTTGGTGCCCTCGGACGGGCCGGTCCCTCCGCCGAACATGGTGGTCACCCCGTTGGACAGGGCCTCGTCCACCTGCTGTGGGGCGATGAAGTGGATGTGGGTGTCCACTCCCCCGGCGGTGACGATCTTGTGCTCGCCCGCCACCACCTCCGTGCCGGGGCCGATCACCAGCTCGGGGTGCACTCCGTCCTGCAGGTGCGGGTTCCCGGCCTTGCCCACGGCCACGATCCGGCCGTCGCGAATCCCGATGTCGCCCTTGACCACCCCGATCACGGCGTCGAGGATCGTGGCCCCGGTGATCACCAGGTCGAGCGCGCCCGAGGCCCGCGTGCCGGCCGGGTCCTGCGCCATGCCGTCCCGGATCGCCTTGCCGCCGCCGTAGACGGCCTCCTCGCCGTAGCCGGACGACCCGTCGGTGGTGACGGCGTTGTGATCAGTGGTGATCTCGACGGTCAACA
>NZ_JAALEA010000318.1 GCF_014145145.1 Dietzia cercidiphylli | reverse complement strand
GCCGGCGGTGAGTCCGCGGTGAGCCGGCGGTGAGGTCGCACCGACCCGGTGGACCGACCACGGTCCCGCGACCGTTCCGTGGACGCCCCGGTGGTCGTACGTCAGACTGGGATCCAGGCCGCCTGTCGACCCGACCCCGGAAGAGGACCCCAGCCTCCATGGAGGATCTCCGACACTTCGCCCAGGAGTTCCGGAAAGCCCTGAGGAACCTGTTGCCCATCGTGGCCGTGGTGGTGGCCTTCCAGCTGCTCGTCTTCCGCCGGATGCCCGAGGACCCGTTACAGCTGGTCGCCGGACTGCTGATCGTGGGGGTGGGGATCGCCCTGTTCCTCCAGGGCCTGGACCTGAGCGTGTTCCCGGTGGGCAAGAACCTCGCCAACCAGTTCACCCGCCGCGGGGCCCTGGGGCTGCTGCTCACCTTCGGCTTCGCCATCGGATTCGCCGCGGTCGTGGCCGAACCCGCCCTGATCGCGGTTCGCCGTGTCCGTGGGTCTCGTCCTGGTCCTGGGGATCCTGCGCGTGCTGCGGGGGTGGGCGGTCCACCGGATCCTCATCGGCGGCTACGTGGTGGTCCTGGTGGCCACGTTCGTGGCCCCGCCGGAGATCGTGGGCCTGGCCTTCGACTCCGGCGGGGTGACCACCAACGTCGTGACCGTGCCGTTGATCGCCGCGATCGGGATCGGGTTGGCCAACTCGATCCGGGGCCGCAGCGCCCTCACGGACGGCTTCGGCCTGGTCGCGCTGTGTGTGATGGTCCCGATGATCGGGGTGCAGCTCTACGGGATGTGGGTCTACACCTTCGGCGGTGGCGGCGGTACGCCCACCACGGGGTCTGACCAGGGCTCCACCCCGCTCTGGCTGGAGCACGTGGTGGGCCTGGCTGAGATGGTCCGCGACGTGGCGCCCATGGTGATCGTCGTCCTGTTCTTCCAGTACGTCGCGCTGCGCCGCAAGCTGTCCCACCCGCTGCGCGTGGCCGTCGGGTTCGTCATGGTCCTGGTGGGGCTCTACGCCTTCGTGGTGGGCCTGACGATGGGGCTCTTCCCGCTGGGCACGCAGATGGCCGAGCAGCTCATCGACCGCGGCGTGCCGGCGCTGATCCTGCTGTTCGCCCTGCTCATCGGGTTCGCCACCACCATGGCCGAGCCGGCCCTGGTGGCCATCGCCGACCAGGCCGAGAACGTCTCGCCGGCCGGGATCAACGCCACCGCCATCCGCCTGGTCGTGGCCACGGGGGTGGCGGTCGGAATCGCGCTGGGGGTGTACCGCATCCTGTCCGGCGGGCCGCTGCACTACTTCATCATGGTCTCCTACGCCGTGGTCATCGTCCTGGTTGTCCTGGCCCCGAAGTACATCGTCGCCCTGGTCTTCGACCTCGGCGGGGTCACCACATCCGAGGTCACCGTGCCGCTGGTCACCGCCCTGGGCATCGGACTGGCCAGCGCCATCGACGGCCGCAGCGCGCTGCTCGACGGCTTCGGCCTCATCGCCTCCGCCTCGATCTTCCCGATCATCTCCGTCCTGCTCTATGCCATCGCCCTCGAGAGAATCCCCCGCCTGCGGAAGGAATCGTCATGAAATTCACGGCTGTCGTAGTGATCGCCCCCCCGGAGCTGGAGGACACCGCCATCGAGGTCGCGCAACGAGCCGGGGCGACCGGGGTGACGATCCTGGAGGGCAAGGGCATCGGCGCGCAGCAGAAGAAGACCTTCTTCGGCCTGACCTTCGAGGGCTCCCAGTCAGTGCTGCTCATGGTCGTGGGCACCCACCTGGCCACCCCGATCCTCAAATCCCTGCACGAGATCCTGGTCGACGGGGACAACTCCCACGGCATCGCCTTCAACGTCCCCATCGAGCACCTCACGGGGATAGACCCGCGGCAACTGGTGACGTTCGAGGAATACATGCGCCGGGAGAACACCTGAGCCACGCCCACCCGCTCCCCCGCGCGCGCCCCATACCGCCCGTACAACCCAGGAGGACCCCCATGCTCACCGTCCAACAGGTCATGGTGCCCGAGGTGATCACCATCTCCCCCTACGCCACCCTGCGCGAGGCGCTGTCGATGATGCGCTCCCATCGGGTCAAGAGCCTCGTGGTGGACCGCCAGCACCCCCACGATGCCTACGGTCTGCTCAGCTACAACGAGCTGCTGCGCGCCATCGTCGTCGAGGAGGGCGACGTGGACCTGCTCAACGTCTACGACGCCGCCGTCAAGCCCGCCATCTCCGTGGGAGAGGACCTGTCGGTGAACCAGGCCGCGGCCATGATGAGCCGGTTCCACCTCAACCGCCTGGTCGTGGTCCGCGGCAACGACCTCATCGGCCTGCTCACGATGAACGACATCCTCGCCCGGCTGATCGATGAGCTCGACTGAACCGCGATCTGTGACGGTGCGCCCGGGGAGACTTGAACTCCCACGTCCGTAGACACTGGAACCTAAATCCAGCGCGTCTGCCAATTCCGCCACGGGCGCCCGCCCGGGGGTGCCGGGCGAGGTGAGCTTACCGCGCCGTCGGCGGTATCGTGGAGGGGTGTCCGACACCCTGAGCAACCGCACGGTCGGAGGCGACCCCGCCTCCGGCCCGCCGGTCTCGACCAAGGTCAGGCACCGCCCCTCGTGGATCGCGTTCGTCGTCCTGGGCTCGATCTTCTGCCTGGGGATGGGGTTCTGGCAGCTCGCCCGCTACCAGGAGGCCACGGGGACGGTGCAGAACCTCGGCTACACCTTCATGTGGCCGTTCCTGGCGGGGTTCCTGGTCTACGCGTACCTGAAGTACGTCCGACTGGAGGCCGACGAGGCCGAGTCGGCCCTCCCAGCCGCCGGTGCCGACGGGGACGAGGGTGACGACGACGAGGTCGACGGCCACCCCGACGCTCCGCCCCTGCGCCGGGGTTCGCGCAGGCAGGAGATCGTCACGGAGATCCCCGCGGACCTTCTGCCCCGGCGTCCCGCCGCGGAGGCCCGGACCGGAGATGAGGCTCTGGACGCCTACAACTCATACCTCGCCGAGCTGGCCCGTCAGGACGCGGCCGCCGGCGACCGTCACCAGGAGAGACACACCACAT
>NZ_JAALEA010000317.1 GCF_014145145.1 Dietzia cercidiphylli | reverse complement strand
GGACAGCAGGGCGGAGGTGTCGACGGAGGTCACCGTGTCTCCGCGGGAGCGGGGTGTGCACAATATGAGCCATGCCTCATACCGATCCCATCAAGGCCTGGGCCTCGCTCCGCGACGGCAATCATCGATTCGTCGAAGGGCAGATGCGTCATCCCAGCCAGAATACCGAGCGGCGGGAGAAGCTCGTCGCGGCGCAGCACCCCAAGGCCGTCCTGTTCGGCTGCTCGGACTCCCGGGTGGCGGCCGAGATCATCTTCGACCAGGGTCTCGGGGACCTCTTCGTGATCCGCACCGCCGGCCACATCAGCGACTCGGCGGTGCTCGGCTCGATCGAGTACGCGGTCCACGTCCTGGAGACCCCGCTGATCGTGGTGCTCGGTCACGACAGCTGTGGCGCCGTCAAGGCCACGGTCGACGCGCTCAACACCGGTGAGATCCCGCCCGGGTTCCTGCGTGACGTGGTGGAGAAGGTCTCGCCCTCGATCCTCAACGGTCGCCGCGAGGGGCTCAGCACCATCGACGATTTCGAGGCGCGCCACGTCCTCGAGACCGGCGAGCTCCTGCAGCAGCGCTCCAAGATCATCAGTGACCGGATCGACGCGGGGCGGCTCGCGATCGTCGGTGTGACGTACAAGCTCTCGGACGGGCGCGCGTATCTGCGCAGCGCGTTGGGGGAGGTCGAGGACACCCCCCACGGTCCGGGTGAGGAGATGATCGCGGTCTAGGGACACGCCGCGAGGGGGATCCGGTGCGGCGCCCGCTCGGCCCTAGAGTTGGGCCCGTGCACGAACCCCAGGGCTCCCTACCGCGCGAAGTCTATGTGCGTCGCCGCGTCGCCGCCGTCGCCATCGCGGTCGTCGCCGTCCTGGCCGTGGTGCTGGCGCTGTTCCTGGCCTCCAGGGACAGCGGCACGGACACCCAGGAGTCGGCGGGCGGCGGCGAGGTCGACACGGCCGAGGCGGCCACCACCTCGGAGACCACGACCACCGGGACCACCGCCCGGGATGACGGCGGCGCCTCGCGCGGCCGGTGCGCGGACGAGGACTTGAGCCTGGAGGTCTGGTCCGCCGAGCCCAACGTCCCGGTCGGCGAGGACGTCCGGTTCTTCGTCAACATCCTCAACACCTCGGACACCACGTGCGACCGCGACCTCTCCGAGGCGCCGCTGTCCTTCGAGGTCTACCGCCTGGACACCAACGTCAAGGTGTGGTCGAGCATCGACTGCACCACCCCCCGCGAGGACGACGAGGTCGACCTCCGCCCCGGTGAGCCCGAGCCCCGCCAGATCGACTGGACAGGCCGCCGGTCCGCGGAGGGCGCCTGCTCGGAGGCCGATCGGACCCCGGTCGAGGTGGGCGCCTACCAGGTCTACGCGCTGGTCGGGAACGTCTTCAGCCCGGCGGCCACCTTCAACGTGGTCGAGGGCGACTGACCGTTCGGGGTGTCGGGCGCGACTGGCATCTGAGGCAGGCGCCGCGGACGCCGTCCGCTAGGTCGACCCGAGGCCGGTGAGCCACTGGCGCACGTGCCGGGCCCACAGGGCGCCCACACCCTCCACGTCCGCGAAGTCCGTCTGCTCCGCGGCGAGCAGCGCCGGAACCGAGCCGAACCGTTCCACCAGGGCGGAGATCTGCACGGGCCGGAGTCTGGGGATGTGGGCGAGCATCCGGTGACCCCGTGCGGTGACGTGCTCGTCGAGGTCCTCCGGCTCCGCGGGCAGCCCCAGGCAGCGTGCGACGGGGCCGGGCAGGAGCAGGTCGGCGTCGGTCAGGGCGGCCAGGCGCTCGAGGCCGGTCGTCACCTGGTCGGCGGTGGGGACCGTGCTCCCGCCCGCGGGGTCCACGGCGAGGTGATCGGCGACCAGGCCCCACAGCTCGTCCGGGGTGTCGGCCAGCAGTTCCTCCAGCTGGAGGGTGGTCTGGCGGCCGTACTCGCCCATCTCCACGGTGAGTTCGGCCAGTTCCGCGCCGAGGCGA
>NZ_JAALEA010000316.1 GCF_014145145.1 Dietzia cercidiphylli | reverse complement strand
ATGACCGGCGCCGGGATCCGGGGGCTGGCCGCGGTCGAGCGCGGGTTCTCGCGACTGACGGGTCCCGCCGGGGTGCGTGTGGAACGGACCGTGCTCGGCGGCACCGCGGCCGAGACCTCGACCCCCGATTCCGTCGGCCCGGACGCGCTCGCCGGCGTGACCGTGCTCTACCTCCACGGCGGCGCGTTCCTCTTCTGCGGCCCCGGCACCCACCGCGGGCTCTGCGGCCGGCTGGCGATGGACCTCGGCGTGACCGTGCACTCGCTGGACTACCGGATGCTGCCGGAGGTTGACCTGGCGACCGTGGTCGCGGACGCCTACGCCGGGTATCGTGCTTTGTCCGAGCGGCTGCCCGCGGATCACCGGATCGTGGTGGCCGGGGACTCGGCGGGCGGGTACCTGGCCGCAGCGATCTGCGAGTTGGCCGCCCGCGACGGCGTCCGCCGGCCCGCCGCGATGGTGGGGTACTCGCCGCTGCTCGACGTCGATGGCGAGGTGCGTGAGGGGCCGTGGGCCACGCGCGACTCCTACCAACCGGCCGTCACGGTGCAGCGGTTCCAGAGGCTGTGGCAGCACCACGCCGACGGGCTGGAGAGCAGCCGCTCGATGCTCACTTGCGATCCGGAGGTGTTCCCGCCGACGCTGATCACCCTGGCCGCGGGCGAACACGTGGAACCGGCCGCGCTCCAGCTGACCGAACACCTCCACGCGGCCGGGCGGCCCGTCGAGACCCATCGGTGGTACTCGGCAGTCCACGCGTTCCCGGTGCTCGCCGGCCTGACCCCGCACAGCCGCCACGCCGGCAGGATCACGGCCGAGTTCCTACGACAGACCCTGGGGGCGTGACGACCTACATTCGGGCTAGGACTCACTCGTGCGGGCGCGGTCGTCTACTGAGTTCGTGGTCGTCAGGTCGGCATTCGTTCGGGCTGCGAGGGTAGAGCAGGAGGAGAATAGAACCACTACGGTGACGGTTAAGGTAATCGACATCGTCATCACTGACCGCTTCCATGATGCGCCGGTACGCCCCAATGTTGAGTTCCTTTCGTTCTGTCCTCGGTTAGAAGTGTCTGCAGATCCGTCGTGGTGCCTCTCGGCGGGTTGATCTGGCGGGCCGGCAGATGCAACGCCCGTACGGTGCGGGGCCCACGGCTGCCGAACAACCGTGGTGCGAGCCGAATTGAATAGCGTTAGTCGAGTTCGCGTTTGAGTATTTTTCCTGTCGCCGTCATGGGGAGCGTGTCGCGGAATTTCACAATCCGCGGGTACTTGTAGGCGGCAAGGCCTTCCTTTGCCCACGCGATGAGCTCGTCCTCGGTCAGGGTGGAGCCGGCGACGCGAATCACGACGGCTTGGATCTCCTCGCCGAGACTCTCGTGGGGCACCCCGATCACCGCGCAGCGGGCCCTGATGAGCGAGCCCTTGTTGCTGCTCGCTGACGAACCCACCAGCGCGCTCGACTCCGAGTCCGGTCAGGTGGTGATGGAACTCCTGCTGGGCACTGCGCGTGAGTTCGGGGTGGCGGTGATGGTAGTCACCCACGACGCCACCACCGCGGCCCGGTGCGATGCGCAACTCCGGCTGGTCGACGGGGCGGTGGTGTAGCGCGGCGGCCTGGCGAGGCGAGGGGACGTGTCCTACCTGGTGGCCCACGGGTCGGTCCGGCGCCACAACGTGGGCAGTTCCAGGTGGACCCCGTCCCGCTCGGCGCACGCCGTGAGAACGCGCATCGCGGCGTCGAGGTCGTCGACCGCGTAGGGGAGCGCTCGCAGGGGCGTGGTCAGCGGCCTGAAGAAGTCGTCCCAGTGGGTGAGGATGACCGATCGTGCCCCCACGGCGGTCACGGTCTCGGTCCAGTACTGCTCGATGAAGTCGCGGGATTGGTGTCCGAGTTGACCGACGGCGAGGTAGGCGACGTCGGCGCGGCGCCCGTCGAGCATTCCGGGTCGGAAGCCGGCGCTGCTGTGGACGAGCGCGGACTGCCCGGACTCGTCGTGCTCTACCAGGATCGACCACGTCTCGCCGCACTTGTAGGCGCGCACCCGGGCGGGCTGGGCGATCGCGTGCTCGATCGCTCCCTGCACCCGGTCGGGGTGTGAGTGTTCGGATTCGAGGAAGGTCAGGGTGAAGGCGCCGAACGTCAGCGCATTGCCTGGTGCGGCAGTGACGATGCGATCCGGAGGCAGCTGGGCTCCGCGCCCAAGTTGCGCGGTCGACTCACTGCCGACGAGCGTGGCGCCGGTGCGATGCGCGACCGCGGCCGAGTCGAGGGCGTGGTCGTAGTGGGAGTGCCCGCAGGCCACGGCGTCGAGACTGTCGACTCCTGCTCGGCGCAGGGCGTGGTCCACGCGCGCCGGGTCGCTCCGCAGGGGAGTGAGGAGCGTTCGGGCCAGGGCCGGCCGGGTGAAGAACCCGTCGGTCATGACGGCCGATTTCCCGTCATCGAAGAGCAGGGTGGTCACGCCGAGGAACGAGACCGCGACCGGTGAGGTCGGCGAGGCCGGCGGCGTGGCCGGCCCTGCCTGGTACGTGGCGAGGTCGGGTCGGCCCCATCTGAGCCGCATTGTCACACCTCCCGGGCGAGGTCACGGCCGGCCTGACGGCCGCTGAAGATGCAGCCGCCCAGGAACGTGCCCTCGAGTGAGCGGTACCCGTGCACGCCGCCTCCTCCGAAGCCGGTGATCTCGCCGGCGGCCCACAGTCCTGGCACCACAGCGCCGTCGGCGCCGCGGACGCGGCCGTCCAGGTCGGTCTGGATGCCACCGAGTGTCTTGCGCGTGATGATGTTCAATCGTACTGCGATGAGCGGCCCGGAGTGTCGGTCCAGGATTTTGTGCGGCGCTGCGGTGCGGGCGAGTCGTTCACCACGGGAGCGGCGGGAGTTGTGGATGGCGGAGATCTGCAGGTCCTTGGTGAACGGGTTGTCGATCTCGCGGTCGCGCGCCACGATCTGTCGCTCCAGATCGGCGAGGTCGATGAGTTTGGAGCCCGCCACCCGGTTCATTCCGGCAACGAGTTCGGGCAGGGTGTCGGCCACCACGAAGTCCTTCCCGTGCTTCTTGAACGCCTCGACCGGTTCGCCGGCGCCCGGCAGGACCCGTCCCAACACCAGCTTGAGGTCCTTGCCGGTGATGTCGGGGTTCTGCTCGGACCCCGACAGGGCGAACTCCTTCTCGATGATCTTCTGGGTGAGGACGAACCAGGAGTAGTCGTGGCCGCTGTCCTGGATGGCCTTGAGGGTCCCGAGGGTGTCGAATCCCGGGAAGTTGGGAACGGGGAAGCGTTGTCCGCGAGCGTCGAACCACATGGACGACGGCCCGGGGATGATGCGGATCCCGTGGTTCTTCCAGATGGGGTTCCAGTTGGTGACGCCTTCGGTGTAGTGCCACATCCGGTCCTTGTTGACCAGGCGGGCACCGGCGTTCTCGCTGATGCCGAGCATGCGGCCGTCGACGTGTTCGGGGACCCCGGAGATCATGGTGGCTGGCGCCGTGCCGAGTCGAGCGGGCCAGTTCTCGCGCACCAGGTCGTGGTTGCCGCCGATCCCGCCGGCGGTGACCAGGACGGCTGACGCGCGCAGGTCGAACTCGCCGACCTCGGTGCGGCTGCTCGCCGAGCCCCGCAGTGCCCCGCTGGGCTCGAGGACCGCACCTCGGACCCCATCGACGACCCCGCCAGTGACGGTGAGTTCATCGACGCGGTGGCGGAACCCGAAGCGGACCAGGCCCCTGTCCGCAGCGTCCCGTACCCGGCGTTCGAAAGGGGCGACGACGGCGGGCCCCGTCCCCCACGTCAGGTGGAACCGCGGCACGGAGTTGCCGTGGCCCTCGGCGAGATACCCCCCGCGTTCGGCCCATCCGACGATCGGGACCCACCGCACGCCCTGGGCGTGGAGCCAGGACCTCTTCTCGCCGGCGGCGAAGTCCACGTAGGCGCGCGCCCACCTGTATCCCCAGTAGTCCGGCCCGGCCGGGTCGTCGATCCCGCGGTCGAAGGTCGCGCTGCCCAGCCAGTCCTGCCACGCGAGGTCGGCGGAGTCCTTGATCCCCATCCGTCGCTGTTCGGGGGTGTCGACGAGGAACAGCCCGCCCAGGGACCAGAACGCCTGACCGCCCAGGTTCTGCTCGGGTTCCTGATCGAGCAGCAGCACCCGCTTGCCCGCCTCGGCCAGCTCGGCGGTGGCCACCAGGCCCGCCAGTCCGGCTCCCACCACGATCACGTCTGCGTTCATCGTCTGTGTCCTCGGTCCGTTGTTGCCTGTGGTCATGGAGGTGGGCCTCATCCCTGTTCGGCGTATCGGGGCAGGGCCGGCTCGGCCGGCAATGACGGCTGCCCGAGGATCCCCAGGTACTTGATCGCCCCCTGCGTGAACGACGGGACGAAGGTGGCGATGTCGAATCCGGGCAGGGTGATCCCCTCGCACAGGTTCGGGGTCCGGGCGGGTACCGCCGGCCCGGGGTGGGACAGTGCGTCGAGCGCCAGCCGGTAGGTCGCGGCGTCGTACATGAGCCCGACGTGCTCGACTAGGCGGCCCGGGCAGTGGTCCTGCAGGGCGATGTTCGCGGCCCCCGGGTAGCTGCTGACCTCGCGGGCGGGCTGGATACCCTCGTCGAAGAGGGTGAAGATCGACGTCACCGACACCGACGGGGAGATCGGTTCGCGGTTGAGAGCGGCGGTGAACCGCGACCCCATGGAGAGCTGATGGGCCAGGACCGGACAGAAGCCGACGGAACAGATGAGGTTGACGGGGTGCGCGCCGTGGATCGGGCCCGCGAGCGAGATCATGTCATCGACCGAGGCCGCGACGTCGGGCCAGAAGCGCAGCGCCCAGAGGGACAATGCCGGCCCCGCGCTGTGGGCGACGATGTTGACCTTCTGTCCGGACCGGGCCTGCGCGTAGCGGACCGCATTGACCACGTATTCGGCGCCGATCGTGGCGTCGCCGCGGCCGTGGTCGAGGACGGTGACCTCGCACACCCCGTAGCCGTCGCGGACCAACGCGCGCGAGTACCCCCAGCCCCAGGCGTCGGCGGGGTCGAAGCCCACACCGCCGACCAGTACCACGACCTTCTTTCCGGACCCCGGGTGGACGTCCGGGGTGCAGCGCACGGCATCGTCGAGGGTCTGCTGCGGCACCGACAGGGGTGGACCGGTAGGCCCGGCAGAGGCGGACGCCCGACCCTGGGCACCGGGGACGATGGCGAGGAGGCCGGCGAGCAGGACCGCCGCCACCGCCGCACCGGCGGTCCGTAGTGGGATTGGCAGTGAGGTCATGCGGTGCTCCTGACGCTGGGCGACCCATTCGATACAACTGTGTATTCGATGCGCCACTGTATCCAATACGGTGATGTATGCAACCCCGGTAAGCTCGGAACAATGAGCGGAACGGTGAAGCGACGGCGGCCTGAGACTCGGCAGCGGCTGCTCGACGCGGCGCTCGAGGTGTTCGCCGAGCGGGGCTTCGGCAGCACCAGCGTCGAGCAGGTGTGTGGCCGGGCCGGCTTCACCAGGGGCGCCTTCTACTCCAACTTCACCTCGCTGGAAGAGTTGTTCCTGGCGATGTGGGAGCAGCGGTCGTCGCAGATGCTGGCGGATGTCGGGGCGTTGCTCGATACGGGCGAGCCGCTTCCGGTCAGGTCGCTGGATGACGTGGTGGCGTGCGTGCTGGCGGTGGTTCCGGTTGACGATCAGTGGTTCCGGGTCAACGCGGAGTTCACCGCCCATGCACTGCGCACCCCCTCTCTGAAGCGAGTGCTGCTCGCGCGGGAGAAGGCGATCCTCGCGACCCTCATGCCGTTGCTCGACCGGTTGCTCGCCCAGGTCGGGCTCGAGGTGACGGACCACGCGGCTCTGGGGCCGAGCCTGACCGCGGCACATGACGGAACGCTGGTGCAGTGTCTGATCGAGGACGATGTCGCTGCTGCCCTCGCCCGCCGCGCGGCGATGTTCACCGTGCTGGTGGAGCGCTACACGCAGGCGATCGTCGGCACCTGACCTGGAGCTCACGGTCGATCGTGGATCGGACGCAGTCGC
>NZ_JAALEA010000315.1 GCF_014145145.1 Dietzia cercidiphylli | reverse complement strand
GAAGCCCTGGTTCGCCATCGGCGGGATCGACCGGCAGAACCTGCCCGAGGTGCTGGCCGCGGGCGCCCGGCGGGTGGTGGTGGTCCGCGCGATCACCGACGCGGACGACCCCACAGCCGCCGCGCGCGAACTCCGCGCGGAACTGGACTGAACCGTCGCCGACACGCGGGCCGGCGGGTCCCCGGTCAGTCGGTGAGCTCCTTGGTCAGCGTCCTGCGCAACACCTGCCGGGGCTTGGCGTCGAGGTCATCCCCACCTCGTCGTCGTCGCCCTCTCCGGCCCCAAGAGTCCGGCGCCAGGCCCGGCACCAGTGTGAGCACCCTCCCCAGTCCCCCGGCCGGCCACTCGACGTGGGCGTGTTCGACCTTGACGGTGGCGCGGCGGCCGCGCATCACCAGGGTCATGACCCCGTTGTGGAACCAGATCCCGTCGGTGACCTCCCACCTGACACGTGGCTCCCGGACGCCCACGGCCTCGGCGAGCCGACGGGTCAGCGCGGGCGCGGGAGACCGCACCGAGATCCGGTTGACCATCCGGATCGACTTCTGTAGAGGATTGCGGAACGGGGACATGACCAGCTGGTGCACCCGCGTCGGCGACCCGGTCACCCGCGGCGCGGTGAGCTCGACCTCCTCGAGGTAGGAGCAGTGGACGTCGCCGCCCAGCATGAGGATCGAGGCGGGAGCGCGCCCGTGATCCCCGGCCGCCACCTCGGTGAGCAACCCGATCAGGTCGTCGAAACTGTTGCGGAAGGCCGCCCAGTGCTCGAGGTCCACCGTCAGCCGCACCCATTCGCCGATCCGGGCGCTCAGCGGCTTCTCCGGCCGGTCGCGGCTCACCGCCTCGTTCCACCCCTCGAGATGATGCAGCGCCGGCAGCATGAACGCGGGCAGGGACGACGCGATCACCAGGTGGTCGACCTCGGCCCCGAGGCAGGCCTCCCGCGCCCACTCCCACTCCTGCGGGTCCATCACGCGCCGGTCGGCGGGGTCCAGCCGGCGGGAGGCCCGCACGTCGAGCATCACCACCCGCACCCGCCCGAAGTCGCGACTGAAGCTCCACCGCGCGGTGCCCCGGTCGGCGTCGGCGGACAGGGCGAACTCGTCGAGGATCCGTTCGCGTTCGGCATCGGACCGGGCACCCCGGACCGCCCGGTACACCTCGTCCTGCTCAAGCTCCCGCGGCGCGAGATTGCCCAGGTGCTGGTAGACGAAGTAACTGGCGAACGCCCCCCGCACGCGGTCGCGCCACCACGGCTGGGCCGTCATCTCGCGGCGCCAGGCGTGGGAGGAGTTCCAGTCGTCGCGCAGGTCGTGGTCGTCGAGGATCATGCAGCTGGGCACGGTGGACAGCAGCCAGCGCACGTCCGGGTCGCGCCACGACTCGTGGTACAGCCAGGAGTACTCCTCGAAGTCGCAGATCTCCCCGGACACGTCCCGGTCCCCACCGTCACCGGCGGAGTCGCGCACCGACCGGGGCCCCTCCCCGGCCCGACGGCGCGCCGCCAGCCGCTCGGTGATCTCCCGGCTGGGGATGTCGGCGTACACCTGGTCGCCGAGGAGCAATATGGCGTCGGGCCAGTCGTCGTGCGCCGTGTGGGCCATCTGATGCGCGAGCGCCACCAGGGCGTCGGCCCCGATCCGGCGAAGCGCCACCGGGGTCTGGCTCTCCCCGCGGCGACAGGACCCGAAGGACAGGCGGACCGTGTCGTCGGCGCGCGGGGTGCGGATGACGCTGGGGCGGTCCGGCTCCAGTGGCCAGGCGGGTACACCGTCGAGCGCCACCTCGTAGGGCGTCTCCACGCCCGGCTCGAGATCACGAAGGTGCAGCACCGCGAAGTGGTGCCCGTGGACACCCCACGACTGTTCGGAGGCCTC
>NZ_JAALEA010000314.1 GCF_014145145.1 Dietzia cercidiphylli | reverse complement strand
TCGTGGGTCACGATCGGCACGGGCTCATGGTGTCCCGGCCGGGCTGCGGCGGCAAGACCTTCCCCCGGGTCCGGCGGGTATCCCGGGCGGTGCCCGTCGTCCCGGCGCACGCCCCGCCCGGCCACCGGATTCGGACCCGGGCCGCCGACTACGGGATGATGACCGGGTGAACCAGAGCGAGAGCCCCCGACCGGCGGACGGCGACACCCCGGACGGCGACACCCCGGACGGCGACACCCGGGGCGGTGCGACCCCCGACCACGACCCGCGTCTGTTCCCCAGGGTCACGGCCTACCGGTTCCGGCGCGGCACCCTGCGTCCGGGGCAGCAGCGGAACTGGGAGGAACACTGGCCGACCTACGGCCGCAACGTGGCGGACGACCTCGTCGACCCGCAGGCCCTGTTCGGTCGCGTCGCGCCGCTGATCGTGGAGATCGGCTCCGGGACCGGGACGTCGACCGCGGCGATGGCGGCCGACGAGCCCGACGTGGACGTGATCGCGGTGGAGGTCTACCAGCCGGGTCTGGCCCAGCTCCTGGGGATGATCCTGCGCGAGGGGCTCGAGAACGTCCGGATGATCCGCGGCGACGGGGTGGACGTGCTGACCAACATGATCGCGCCGTCGAGCCTGACCGGCGTGCGCGTGTTCTTCCCGGATCCGTGGCCCAAGGCCCGCCACCACAAGCGGCGGCTCCTGCAGTCGGGCACGTTCGAACTGATCTCCTCGCGCCTCCGTCCCGGCGGTGTGCTCCACGTGGCCACCGACCACGCGGACTATGCCGACTGGATCGCCGAGACCGGCGACGCGGAACCCTCACTCGAGCGGCTCGACGCCACGACCGGGGCCGGACACGTACCGTTCAGTCTGAAAAGACCCGTGACGAAGTTCGAGGGCAAGGGTCTGCAGGAGGAGCGAGTGATCAACGAGCTCCTCTGGCGTCGTAGAGACTGACAACCCCGTATCTACAAGAAGACCGAGGCAGCAGACGATGACCCCACCTGACGGACCGGACGCCCACGACCTCTCCGACGTGGTGCCGCCCGACGCCCCGGGCCTGGTGCTGCTCGTCTGGGACGCCCCCAACGTGGACATGGGCCTGGGCTCGATCCTCGGCGGCCGTCCCACGGCCGTGTACCGTCCCCGTTTCGACGCGCTCGGGCGGTGGCTGCTCGGGTACGCGGCCGAGTTGTCGGTGACCACCAACGACACCCTCGAGGCCGAGGCAACCGTCTTCACCAACATCGTCCCGGGCACCTCGGACAACGTCCGCCCCTGGGTCGAGGCCCTGCGCAACGTCGGCTTCGCCGTCTTCGCCAAGCCCAAGACCAGCGAAGACTCCGATGTCGACGACGACATGCTCGAGCACATCGACCGGCGCGCCGAGTCCGGCAGGCTCGCCGGTGTCGTGGTGGCCTCCGCCGACGGCCAGGCGTTCCGCGAGCCGTTGGAGGAGCTCGCCGACGAGGTCCCCGTCACCGTCATCGGGTTCCGGGAGCACGCCACCTGGGCCGTCCAACACGACACGATCCGATTCCTCGACCTCGAGGACATCCCAGGCGTGTTCCGGGAGCCCCTGCCCCGGGTCAGCCTGGAGAACCTGCCCGACGAGGGTGCCTGGCTGCAGCCGCTCCGGCCGCTCACCGCCCTGCTCAACTCGCGTTAGGAGCGCGCAGCCGTGTTCAACTCACTCGGAGGGTTCGTCGCCCGCCGCCGCGTCCCCGTCCTGCTCTTCATGGTCCTGGTCATGGCCGCCCTCAGCGTCGCCGGCAGCATGTTCGGCAACGCCTTCGGTCAGGGGGGCTTCGAGGACCCGAAGAGCGGGTGGGCGACCGCCGAGCGGCTCGAGCAGGAAGCGTACGGCCGCGACGCGCTCGGCGACGTCGTCGTCACCTATCACGCCCCCGAGGGCACCACGGTCGACGATCCCGCGTTCCAGGACCCCGTCCGGGCCTCGCTCGACGCGATCCGCGACGAGTTCCCCGACGAGGTCACCGGCGTGACCAGCTTCGTCTACAACCAGTCCCCCGCCCTGGTCAACCGTGACGAGGGCATCGCGGTGGCCTCGATCCAGCTGGCGGGCGAGGAGGAGGAGATCCTCGAGAACTTCCGGGTGATCGAGAACCGGATCGACGTCGACGGCATCGAGACCGACGTCGCCGGCGTCCAGGCGGTCGCGGGAGCGCTGCAGGACGGCATGGACGCCGACCTCGTCCGGGCGGAGCTCATCGCGCTGCCCCTGGTGTTCGTCCTGCTCATCGTGGTGTTCGGCGGCGTGGTGGCCGCGTTCCTGCCGGTGGCCGTGGGCATCCTGACGATCCTCGGGTCGATCGGCGCCCTGCACCTGCTGTCGTTGGTGGTGCCGGTCAACTCGTTCGCCCAGAACGTGGTCACGCTGATCGGCCTGGGGCTGGCGATCGACTACGGGCTGTTCGTGGTGAGCCGGTTCCGGGAGGAGATGGCCGAGGGGTACCCACCGGTCGTCGCCGTACGCAGAGCCGTGGCCACCGCCGGCCGCACCGTGGTGTTCTCGGCCGTCATGGTGGGCGTGACCCTGTCCGGGCTGCTGATCTTCCCGCAGGACTTCCTCAAGTCGGTGGCCTATGGGGCGATCGCCGCCGTCATCCTGGCCGCGCTGCTGTCGGTGACGCTGCTCCCGGCGGTGCTGGTGATGTTGGGGCACCGCGTCGACATGCTCGGCATCACGCGCCTGCAGCGGCACCGCACCCGCGAGCAGGTGGAGAACGGGCTGTTCGGCCGGGTCGCCGACTTCTCGATGAAGCACCCGGTGGCGGTGGCGGTGCCCGTCGTGGTTGTCCTCGTGGCGCTCATCATCCCGTTCTCCGGGGTCAAGTTCGGCGGCATCAACGAGACCTACCTCCCGCCGGACAACACCACGCGCGTGGCGCAGGAGCAGTACGACCAGAACTTCCCCGGCACCCGCACCGACCCGGTCAAGCTCGTCGTGATCGGGTCGGACGGCACCACGCTCTCGCAGATCCGCGCCGAGGCCAACAACGCGCCCGGGCTCACCGGTCCGTTCCAGTTCGCCCGGTCCGGACAGCAGGACGACCAGGGCCGCGACGTGGTGGTCCTGCAGTCCGGTCTGGTCGACCGCAACTCACCGGCCGAGACCGTCGAGTACCTGCAGCAGTTCCCGATCCCCGCCGGCACCGAGGTCCACGTGGGCGGGAACCCGGCCATGGAGTCCGACTCGGTCGACGCGCTGGTCGACGGACTCCCGTGGTTCGTGTTGTACGTGCTGGTCGCCACCACGATCCTGATGTTCCTGGCGTTCGGCTCGCTGGTGCTGCCCATCAAGGCGGCGATCATGAACCTGCTGGGCCTGGGCGCCACGCTCGGGATCCTCACGTGGATCTTCGTCGACGGGCACCTCGCCGACCTGCTCGGCTTCACACCGGGGCCGCTCACCTCGCCCGTGGTGGTGCTGCTCATGGCGATCATCTACGGGTTGTCCACGGACTACGAGGTGTTCCTGGTGTCCCGGATGGTCGAGGCGCGATCCCGGGGCGCCAGGACCGCCGAGGCCATCCGCAGCGGTGTGGCCAACACCGGTCGGATCATCACCTCGGCCGCGCTGATCCTCATCGTGGTGACCGGTGCGTTCGCGTTCTCGGACATCGTGATGATGAAGTACATCGCGTTCGGCATGATCGCCGCCCTGATCATCGACGCCACGGTGATCCGCATGCTGCTGGTGCCCGCGGTCATGCAGATGCTGGGCACCGACAACTGGTGGGCCCCCCGGTGGATGAAGCGGGTCCAGGAGCGGATCGGCCTGGGCGAGGCCGAGATCGGCGACGAGCCCGAACACCTGCAGGGCGGCCCTGCCCGGGTCGGGTCGGCGGGACCGGTCAGGGTCACGGAGACGGGCGTCCCTGACACCGCACCCGCAGGACCTGTCGCGGGGAGCCCCGCTGACGGACCCTCCGTGGCGGAGGGGACGCAGGTGCCGGGATCGGCGGTGGGGCTCCTCGAGCGCGAGCCCGAAGCGGAACCTGTGCGCGAGCCGGAACCTGTGCGCGAGTCGGAACCTGTGCGCGAGTCGGAACCTGTGCGCGAACCCGCGCCCGAACCTGTGCGCGAGCCCGAACCCGACCTCCGGACCGCACCCCGGCCCGAGCACCGTCGTCGGGACGGGGGCGGCGGGGAGAAGATCCCCGCCGCGGAGCTGATCGCCCGGCTCCGGCAGGAGCGGGAGCGGGAGAGGGAACGGGATCGCGACGCGTGAGGCCCCGCCCGACCTCCGGAGTGTGAACCTGGGCCGAGGCCGGTCCGCGGGTTATAGTGGCGGGATGAAGGGGACCCGGGGCGCCGTCCTGCGCCGTCGTGTCCGGGTGGTCCTGGTCAACCCCTGGTTCAAGGCCTTGGCGACCCTGGCCGTCCTGGGCTTCGTCCTCTACTGGCTCCGCGGGCAGATGCCGTTCTTCGCCGAGGGGTTCTCGGCGGTCACCAGCCCGCACTGGGGTTGGGTCGCGGTGGCGCTGGTGTTCTCCTACCTCTCCATGTCCAGCTACGGCTCGGTGCAGAAGGTGCTGCTGCAGTCGGCGGGCGTCAGGGTGGGGTACTGGGCGAGCGTCGGTCTGGTCTTCTCCGCCAACGCGTTCTCGACCTGTATCCCCGGCGGGCAGGTCTTCGGAACCACCCTGACCTACCGGAAGACTCGCCAGTGGGGCGCGACCCGGGTGGTGGCGTCGTGGCAACTGGTGGTCTCCGGAGTGCTGTCCACGGTGGGGATCGTGCTGCTCGCGTTGATGGGCTTCTTCCTGGTGGGCCGTGTATCCAACCCGTTCCTGCTGATGCTGTCCGCGATCGGCCTCGTGGCGATCGTGGTGGTGGTGCATTGGGCCGCCAGGAACCCCGACAGGATCGAGGAGGCCCTGCTGTCGTTGTTGGCGTGGGTCAACGCCCGGCGCCGCCGGCCCGCAGACCACGGTGCGACCGGGGTCCGCAAGATCGTGGAGCAGGCCGAGGCGGTCGAGATGACCAAGACCCAGTTCTCCAAGGCCTTCGCGTTCTCACTCCTCAACTGGGTCGCCGACATCGGCTGCCTGTGGGCGGCCGCCCACGCGGTCGGCGCCCAGCCCAGCATCGGCGGTCTGTGTATCGCCTACGTCACCGGCAAGATCGTGGCCTCCGCGCCGATCACCCCCGGTGGTCTGGGAACGGTCGAGTTCGCGCTCATCACCGCGCTCACCGCGGGCGGGCTCGGTGCGCACCAGGCGTTCGCGGCGGTGTTCCTCTACCGCATCGTCAGCTTCGTCCTCGTGGCGCTGGCGGGGTGGGTGGTCTTCTTCCTCTTCTACCGCGGTGCGGTGGAGATCGATCCGGATGCCGAACCCGCGGAGGACGACACCCCGCGCGAGGACGCCTCGTCGTCGTCGCCCCGCCTCCACCCCGACCAACCAGCCGTGATCGCCGCCCCGCCCGCCGGTCTCGCCGCGATGTGGCCGATGAGGGGCACGCCGTGGCGCGCCACCGTCCCCCACGACTCCGGGCCGATCCCCCTCTTGCGCGTCCGGGAGGACGGGACCCGGGACGCCGGGGAGGGTGAGGCCTCCTGCTCGCTGGGCGGCGGCGAGCACCGTGACGAGAGGGATCGGTGAGCCGAGTGGCCCTGCCGCTGATGTTCCTGTTGGACGCCGTGCTCGTGGGGGTGTTCGCGACCTTCGGGCGCGGCGCCCATTCCGAGGGCCTCGGGATCGGGCAGGTGTGGGGGACGGCGTGGCCGTTCCTGGTGGGTCTGGTGGTGGGGTGGGTCGTGGTGCTCGCCACGCGCCGCGACCCCGGGACCATCCGGTCGGGTGTCCTGGTGTGGGTCGCCACCCTCGTCGGCGGGATGCTGATCCGCGGGATCGGTGACGGACGGGTGCCGCACTGGAGCTTCATGGTGGTGGCCGCGATCGCCACCGGGGTGTTCCTCCTGGGCTGGCGGGCGCTGCGCGCGGCGGTGTCCCGGCGCCGGTCGGCCTAGCTCGTCAGAACCCCTAGCGGAACTCGGGCGGGATCTGGTCGAGCATGTGGGCCGGGACGGTGACGGTCTCGGGCAGTCGGACGCCGTCCGGGGCGGGCAGTCCCTCCGGGACCACGATGGTGACCGGTTCCGCGCGTCCTCCGGCGACGGGGGCGGGGGCGGGATCGAGGACGGGTGCGGCATCCGGCGCGGGGGCGGCGACGGGTGCGGG
>NZ_JAALEA010000313.1 GCF_014145145.1 Dietzia cercidiphylli | reverse complement strand
GGCGGCGGATCCCGACGCGCCCACCGACGCCGAGGTGCACCGGACCCTGCGGGCGGTGGCGGCGCGGGCCAAGCGTGAGCTCGTTCCGGGCTCCGGCCTGACGGAGACCGTGATGCTGGCCCAGATCCGCTCGATCCTCGTGGACATGATGCAGGTGGCGGGGCTGAGCAAGATCTCGGCGCTGGCCACGCTGCCCCCCACGGTGCGCACGCCCGCGGTGGAGCCGGAACTGCTGGAGGAGTGGCCCGAGTCCCCCGACCGTCCGGCCACCGTCATGCCCCCGCTCAGGGCGACACGAGCCTCCATGGCTCGGTATGACGATAGAAAGAGGTCCTCTTGACCGCCCGCCGACCGGTGACCCCGTCACGGGTGATCACCCCCGCCTCCGTCCCCAGTTGAACGGCGCGGGCCGGCAGCCAGGAGCGTCTCAGCACCCTGCGCGGCCGTGCCGCTGTGGCGCGGACACCGGGAAGCTGCGGGGTCGGGCGGACAGTGAGGGTGTCGATCTCCCCGGAGAAGATCCGCTCGTCGTCGGCGTACGCCTCGCCCACCAGGTGGGCGCCGCCCGGTCCGGTGACGGTGGCCTCGCCCACCAGTACCGTTCCGGTCTCGTCCCGGATCAGCGGTACCTCCCTGGCCTCGCCCCGGACCCCGAGCTTGGCGGCGGCCGAACCGGTGGGCAGGTCGTAGGCGCGGGTGGCCGGAGTGGGGTCCTCGGCGACGTACGCGACCTCCATGTCCAGGTTCTCCGTCCGCAGCAGTCGCGTGAGCAGCGCGGCCAGGCCGGCGTCGGTGCCGCACACCACCACCCGGCGTCGATGTCCGATCTCGTACAGCGCGCGGTTCACATCGTCCTTGGTGGGCACCTCACTGCACTCCACGCGCGGGTGCTCGCCCAGGACGGTCGGTACCGGCGCCGAGCCGCAGCGGATGACGATCATGCATCCATCATGGACTCACCGGCGCGCAGGGTCGAACCCGGGCCACGATGACGGCAGGATGGACAGAGTGCACCGCATCGACCTCAACTGCGACCTCGGGGAGGCCCGCCGGGGCACGCCGCGGTGGTCGCGGTCGCTGGCCGCGCGATCCGGGCCGGATCCCGCTGACGCGGCGCTGCTGGACGTGGTGACCTCCGCCAACGTCGCGTGCGGTTTCCATGCGGGCAACCGACCCACCATGTCCGCGACCGCCGCGGCCGCCGCCGAACGGGGCGTGGCGCTGGGTGCGCACCCGTCCTATAGGGACGCGGCGAACTTCGGGCGGACCGAGATGGAGCTCTCGCGCGCCGAGGTGGCCGACCACGTGCACTTCCAGCTGGTGGAGATGGACATGGCAGCCCGTCGCCGCGGGACTCGGGTGCGGTACGTCAAGCCCCACGGCGCCCTCTACAACCGTATCGTCCACG
>NZ_JAALEA010000312.1 GCF_014145145.1 Dietzia cercidiphylli | reverse complement strand
GTGGGCTGCGCGGGGAGCGCCTGGCTCGTCGCCTCGGTGCTGGCGCCCGAGATCTTCCACGACCACCTCGGGCAGGCCGGGATCGAGCACGACTCCGCGGAGGCCGCCCACGTCGAGGAGGCGTTCACGGATTCGATCGTCCTGGCGTGGGGGCTGGCGGTGGGCGTCGCGGTGCTCCTGGCGTTGCTGGCGAGCTGGTACCTCACCCGCAGGGTCCAGCGTTCGGTCGCGGTGGTGACCGCTTCCACCGCCGAGATCGCCGGCGGACGCTACGACACGCGCGTCGCGAGCCCCGAGCTGGGGCGGGAGTTCGACGACCTCGCGACGAGCGTCAACGAACTCGCCCGGAGACTCGACGCCACCGACACCACGCGACGCCGGATGCTCGCCGATCTCGGTCACGAGATGCGCACCCCGCTGGCCACGATCGACTCCTACCTCGAGGCCGTCGACGACGGTGTGCGGGACTACGACCACGACACCAGGGAGGTGCTGTGGACGGCCACCCGCCGACTCGAACGCCTGGCGTCGGACATCGTGGCCGTCTCGGCCGTCGAGGAGCACCTGACCCGCCTCCATCCGGTCCCCACCACCATCGCCGGGTTGGTGGGGACCGCCCTCGACGCCGCCCGGGAGCGGTTCGCGGACAAGGGGGTGGAGCTCACCGCCCGCGACCTCGTCGACGCCGAGGTCACCGTGGACGTCGACCGCATGGGCCAGGTACTGGGGAACCTGCTGGACAACGCACTTCGGCACACCCCTGCCGGTGGTTCCGTCACCGTCAGCACCAGCCTGCTCCCCGCGGACACCGGCACCAGGACGTCCGGCACCGACACGGTGGCTCTGAGGCGGGTGTCCGTCACTGTCACCGACACCGGCGAGGGAGTGGCCGCGCACCACCTGGATCACCTCTTCGACCGCTTCTACCGCGTGGACACCGCCCGCGGCCGACACGGCGGGGGAAGCGGCATCGGGCTGGCGATCACCCGGGCACTCGTGGAGGCCCACGGCGGTCGCGTCAGCGCGGCCAGCGACGGCCCCGGGCACGGCGC
>NZ_JAALEA010000311.1 GCF_014145145.1 Dietzia cercidiphylli | reverse complement strand
GCCCTCCGCCGCCTCCCGGCCCGCCGACGCCCCTGCCGCGTCCCAGCCCGCCGCGACTCCTCCGGCGGACGAGCCGGCCGCCGAGGACAAGTCGGTCGAGAAGCAGGCGGCGGAGAAGGCGCCGTCGGAGAAGATCGATCCCATCAAGGTCGAGCGCGTTCCGGCGGGCCCGACACCGCCCCCGGGCGCCGTGAAGTTCGTCAAGAAGTTCCTCGCCCGCCATGGCGGCGCGGCCGATCTCGTCCTGCAGCCCACCGGTCGGACGGGGATCCGTCTGACGTTCGTGGGCGCCGACGGGGTCATGGACGACTACATGGTCGACACCCTCGCCGAGGCCGAGGCCGTGCGCGATTCGGTTCCCGGGCTCACCGGTTCGGACTGGACCCGTGAACTGGTCTCCCATACCGATGTGCCCGCGGGCCACTGGAAGCGCATGGCCGGCTCCGGATCCCTGCTCTGAGACCCCGGTAGGACGAGAACGGCCCCGCCACGGCGGGGCCGTTCCGCATTCGCGTCAGGCGGGCCCTGCCGCCGGCCGGACTACGCGGGCCGCGGACTCCCGTCCGCCCGGTCCCTGATGACCGCCGAGGCCCAGAGTGCGCCGGTCACGGCGGTGATGGCCCCCGCCAGCGTCACGTGCAGGACCACCAGCACCTCGGGCACCCCCAGCTGGTACTGGGTGATCCCCACGACGGCCTGTGCCGCGATCAGCGCGATGAGGATCAGGCAGCGCCGGATGGCCGGTCCCTGAGCGCGCAACGCGAGAAGACCGAACGCCAGCCCGATGAGCAGGCAGACGTACCCGACCATCAGTTCGGCATGGAAGTGGACCAGCCACTGGATCGGCATCTGGAGGCGGTCGGCGGCCTCGATGCGGGCGTCACCGGCGTGGGGCCCGGCCCCGGTGACCATGGTGCCGGTCACCAGCACACCGGCCAGGAGCACCGCGGACAGGACGATGAGCCAGGACAACGGCGGGGGCAGGACACGGCGGGCGGGGGCGTCGTCGGCCTCCCCGATCCGGACGAACAGGACGGCCGCGAGCCAGGCCAGGATCATGGACGGGAGCAGATGGAGCGCGACGGTCCACCACACCAGGCCGGCCAGGACCGTGATGCCCCCGATCACCGCCTGCGCCAGGATCCCCGCGGGCATCGCCCAGGCGAGCACCTTGAGCCCGCGGCGACGGCCGGCACGATGGATCGCGAGAAGCAGGGCCGCCGCGATCGCGACCAGCACGAAGGTCAGGAGCCGGTTGCCGAACTCGATGGCCTGGTGCATCGCGGGTCCGGCGCCGGCGACGGGCACGAAACTGTCCTGGTTGCACCGCGGCCAGGTCTCGCAGCCCAGCCCCGAGGCGGTCACCCGAACGGTGACCCCGGTGGTCATGATGCCGATCTGGGCGAAGACGTTGGCCAGCGCGAGGCCCTTCTGCAGCCGGATCGACGGCATCGGCAGACGGGACAACGGTCCCGTCGGTCCGGGGGGTTCGCTCGTGGCATGGCTGCCGGGGTTCGGGGCGTGCGAAGTCGAGGTCACGCCCCCGATTCTAGGCGGGCGCGCAGACGGCTCCGCGATCAGGTGAAGGAGAAGTGCCGCACGGCCAGTCCGGCGCAGACCGCGGTCCACCCGACCAGGACCAGGGCCGCCACGGCGGGGAACCCTCCGTCGATCGCCGTGACCAGTGCGCTGGTCAGCGCGTACGACGGGACGACGACGAGGAGGTCGTGCAGCCACTCGGGCAGGGCTGCCACACCGATCGCCAGACCGGCCGCGCCGATGAGGACGAACCAGATGAGGTTGGCCAGCGCCAGGACGATCTCCGCCCGCAGGGTCCCCCCGAGCAGGAGCCCCATCGACGAGAACGCGACCGACCCGAACGCGATGATCACCGCGCCCACCGCCAGGCCGGCCGCACCGGGGCGCCAGCCGAGCCCGGCCGCGATCACACCCAGCAGGACCGCCTGACCGGCCACCAGGATCAGCGTGGCCAGGATCTTGCCCCCGATGATGACCGCGGGTGGGAGCGGGGTGCCACCGAGCCTCTTCAACGCCCCGTAACGACGGTCGAAGCCGACGGCGATGGCCTGACCGGTGAACGCGGTACCCATGACGGAGAGGGTCAACACCGCCGTGATCGCGTAGTCGATCCTCGGCTGTGGGATCGAACCGAACTCGATCGCGGTGAGCGCGAACAGCACGGCCACGGGGATCACCAGGGCGACCAGGAGCTGCTCACCGTTGCGCAGGAAGAGCGTCAGCTCCATCCGGGTCTGAGACGCGGCCATCCGGACGAGCGGGGCGGGCTCGGACGGGCGGGCGAACGTGCCCGGCGCGAAGCGGTTGGCACCGGTCTGGGTGTCGGTCATCGCAGATCCCGTCCGGTCAGGTCGAGGAAGACCTCTTCGAGGCTCCTGGCGCGGGTCGCCAGGGAGGTGAGCTGGACGTCGGCCTTCTCGAGCGCCGCGCAGAGAGTGGTCATGAGTTCGGGGGAGACCGGGCCGTGGACCTCCAGGACGCCGGCCGCGGCCCCCGTCGTCACCGTGTGGTCCGGACCGATCGCGTGACCCAGGAGAGTCGGGGAGACCTCGCCGTCGACGACCAGGGTCACGCCCTCGGACGTCCCCGACCGAGCCAGTTCGGCCGGCGAGCCTGCGGCCACACGGCGGCCGTGGTCGATGATCACGACCTCGTCGGCCAGGGCGGCGGCCTCGTCCATGAGGTGCGTCGTCAACAGTACGGCGGTTCCGTCGCGACGCATCGCCCGGACCAGGTCCCATACGGCCCGCCGGGACTGGGCGTCGAGTCCTGCGGTGGGCTCGTCGAGGAACACCAGCTCGGGTCGGCCGATGACCGCGATGGCGAGCGAGAGTCGCTGCTGCTGGCCGCCGGACAGACGCCGGTAGGGGGTGGAGACGTGGTCGCTGAGGCCGAGTTCGGCGAGGAGCCAGTCCGGGTCGAGGGGGTCTGAATAGTAGGAGGCGACCAGACGGACCATCTCCCCGACACGCGCCGCGGGATACGCCCCGCCGCCCTGCAGCATCATGCCGATCCGGCTGCGGACCCGCTGACGGTCGGACACCGGGTCGAGCCCCAGCACCCGCAGGGATCCGCCGTCAGGTCGGAGGAATCCCTCGCAGACCTCGACCGTGGTGGTCTTGCCGGCGCCGTTGGGGCCGAGGAGCGCCATCACCTCACCGCGCTCCAGCCGGAGGTCCAGCCCGGCCACGGCCGTGGTCTCCCCGAACCTCTTGACGAGTCCCTCGACGTGGAGCGCGGGGGAGTCGGTGCGTGAGGTCACGGGAGCATTCTAGGCCGCCCCGACTACCGGAAGCGCAACAGCCCCGGCCAGCGGAACATCGCGATCAGCAGCAACGTCACGGCCACGCCGGTGGCCACCCACGCCTGGACGGTGACGAACGGCGGCAGGCCCGCTCCCGGCGGGAGTGTGAAGCAGGCGAGCACGGCGCTGACCGCCACGACGGGGATCCGGAACTCCATCCGCGAGGCCCACGCCGCGAGCGGGATCAGGGCCCACAGGACGTACCAGGGCTGGACGACGGGGAAGCACAGGACGATGGCCGCCATCGACACCCCGAGGCCGCCGACCGGGTCGATCCGCCCGGCGGAGACCGCGAACAGCATCCTCACGGTGAACACGCCGGCGATCACGAGCGCCGCGGTCTGCACCATCACCAGGATCTGGGCGGTGTGGTCGCCCAGGCCGAGGTACTGTCCGATCCCGCCGACGATCACCCCCAGGGCCGTGGGTGGCGAGAGCCAGCTGCGCAGAGACGTGGCCGCCCCGAGCTTCGTGATCCACCCGAGACCGGAGGAGGTCGCGAGCATGGCCAGGCCGGTGGTGGCACCGCTGATGACCAGCATCACCAGAGCCGCCCGCACGGTGGCGAGATAGCCGCCACCCCAACGACGGGCGAGCGCCATCCCGACGAAACCCAGGGCGACGACCGTGGGCAGTTTCACCAGCGCCGACCCGGTGACCAGGACGGTCCCCACGACGAAGAGAACCGCGGTCCGGCGGCCGGAGTCCGGGGAGTCCACCGCGCGGAGGGCCAACACGAGCCCGACGGCCAGCAGTCCCATCATGAGCGACTCGGAGTGGATACCGGACACCAGGTGGAACAGCACGAGCGGATTGGCCACCGCCAGCCAGAGGGCCGCCACGTCCGACACCCCGCAGTACTCGGCCAACCGAGGGACCGCCCATCCCAGCATGAGGATCCCGAGGATGGCCACCACGCGGTGCAGGATCGTGCCGACCACCACGTCGTCCCCCGTCAGCGTGTGGATCACCTTCTGCACGCCGAGGAACAGCGGGCCGTACTGGTTCGGGGTGTCCCGCCAGATGTCCGGGACGTTGACCGTCAGGGCGTGGGAGGTGCCCAGCGCCGACACGGGACCCAGCGCGTACGGGTCGTCGAGGGTGTTGCCGATCGCGCCCTGGGCCAGATAGCTGTAGACGTCCTTGCTGAACATGGGCGGGGCCAGCGCGAGCGGAATCGCCCACGACGCGATGATGCGGTCGAGTGTGGCCCTGTCGATGCGGCCGCTCAGCCGTCCCCGGCGATCCCGGCCGAGGACGTACGGGGCGAGCAACAGCCAGCAGAGAGTCACCACCACCATCCCGGTCATGACCACGGTCATGGAGGACTGCTGCACCCTGAGCCACAAGCCGAACAACCGCTCGCCCGCGACGGGGTTCTGCAGGACCGGCAGGGCGCCGGCGCCCAGGGCACCCACCGCCATCGCGACGGCCGCGGTGGTGCCGATCCTGCGGATCCGGCGGAGTCGGGCCAGTTCAGCAGACGGTGGGGCCCCGGTGAACCGCTCCTCGGTATGGAGTCGGGCAGTGACGGACCCCGCACCGCGTACCGGGAACCTGGGTGCCACTGATTTCGGCCTCTCTCCACAGTGGGTGTCGCAGATCACATTTCGACGGCACCGCCGGACTCGCGGGGGGTGGGAATATTTCCGTCACGGAAGTGTTGCGTAATATGAGGTGGTGCGTCCCGCACGGGGCGCACCGAGCATAGCCGGAAGGGAGTGGCAGATGAGCGTGCAGCACGCGTACGAGAGCAGCACGCGGCCCGACACCCGCTCGGCCGTCCGTGAACTCCTGCTGGAACGAGGAGCGCTGACCGCCGTAGAGATCGGACGAGAGCTCGGGCTGACCGCTGCCGGTGTCCGCCGACATCTGGACCAGTTGGTCGAATCCGGCGAGGTCGAGGCCACCCGGACCCGCCCGGCCGGCACCCGCGGTCGGCCGGCCAAGGCGTTCCAGGTCACCGCGACGGGCCGCAGGTCCGCGCAGCACGGGTACGACCACCTGGCGGTGGAGGCCCTGTCCGCCCTGCGACGCGTCGGCGGCACCGCCGCCGTCGCGGACTTCGCCCGCCAGCGCGTCCGCTCGGTCATCGGACACGTCCGGCCCGCCGAGGGACCGCAGGACGTCGAGCGTGCGGCGACGGACATCGCCGTCGCCCTCTCGGAGTCGGGATACGCCGCGTCCATTGAGGACGCCGGGGCGGGCCTCCAGATCTGCCAGCACCACTGTCCGGTGTGGAACGTCGCCTCCCGGTTCCCGGAACTCTGCGAGGCCGAGCAGGAGGTGGTGGCCGAGATCGTGGGCACCCACGTCCAGCGCCTCGCCACCATCGCCGGCGGCAACTGCGCCTGCACCACGAACATCCCCACGGGGATGGTGACCGCCGGTGACCTGGCGGCGACCATCCCCGCAGCGGCCGGCGCAGACGCGTCGGTTCCGACCCCCGAAAGGACTGTGCGATGACCATCACCCCAGATCAGGTGACGGCCGACGTCACCGTGCACGAGCCGACCACCGATGAGGAGCGGATCGCCTCGATCGGTCAGTACAACTACGGTTGGCACGATTCCGACTCCGCCGGTGCCACAGCCCAGCGCGGCCTCTCGGAGGCCGTGGTGCGTGACATCTCCGCCAAGAAGAGCGAGTCCGAGTGGATGCTTGCCAAGCGACTCAAGGCGCTGGCGACGTTCTACAAGAAGCCCATGCCCGGATGGGGTTCGGACCTGTCGGGGATCGACTTCGACAACATCAAGTACTTCGTGCGGTCCACGGAGAAGCAGGCCACCTCGTGGGAGGACCTGCCGGAGGAGATCAAGAACACGTACGACAAGCTCGGCATCCCGGAGGCGGAGAAGCAGCGTCTGGTCGCCGGCGTCGCGGCCCAGTACGAGTCCGAGGTGGTCTACCACCAGATCCGTGAGGACCTCGAGAGCCAGGGTGTCATCTTCATGGACACCGACACCGCGCTCAAGGAGCACCCCGAGTACTTCGAGGAGTACTTCGGTTCCGTGATCCCGGCCGGCGACAACAAGTTCTCCGCCCTCAACACCGCGGTGTGGTCGGGCGGCTCGTTCATCTACGTCCCGCCGGGCGTCCAGGTGGACATCCCGCTGCAGGCCTACTTCCGCATCAACACCGAGAACATGGGCCAGTTCGAGCGCACCCTCATCATCGTCGACGAGGGCGCCTACGTGCACTACGTCGAGGGGTGCACCGCGCCGATCTACAAGTCGGACTCGCTGCACTCGGCCGTGGTCGAGATCGTCGTCAAGAAGGGCGGCCGTTGCCGCTACACGACCATCCAGAACTGGTCGAACAACGTCTACAACCTCGTCACCAAGCGCGCCCGGGCCGAGGAGGGCGCCACCATGGAGTGGATCGACGGCAACATCGGCTCCAAGGTGACCATGAAGTACCCGGCGGTCTGGCTCACCGGCGAGCACGCCAAGGGCGAGGTGCTCTCCGTGGCGTTCGCGGGGGAGGGTCAGCACCAGGACACCGGTTCGAAGATGCTGCACCTGGCGCCCAACACCTCCTCGAACATCGTCTCCAAGTCGGTGGCGCGAGGCGGCGGACGTTCCGCGTACCGCGGGCTGATCCAGATCAACGCCGGTGCGAAGGGATCCAAGTCGAACGTCGAGTGCGACGCACTGCTGGTGGACAACATCAGCCGGTCCGACACGTACCCCTACATCGACATCCGCGAGAACGACGTGACCCTGGGTCACGAGGCCACCGTCTCCAAGGTGAGCCAGGACCAGTTGTTCTACCTCATGAGCCGCGGTCTGGCCGAGGACGAGGCGATGGCCATGATCGTGCGCGGATTCGTCGAGCCGATCGCCAAGGAGCTCCCCATGGAGTACGCGCTCGAGCTCAACCGCCTGATCGAACTCCAGATGGAAGGATCGGTGGGCTGACCGCCATGACCGACACCACTACACCCACCACCGGAACCGGCCCCACCCCGGTGACGGACCGTTACGGCATCCCCGTCACCGCCACCAAGGGCGACCAGTTCTCCTCCTTCGACGTCGGCGCGTTCGAGGTCCCGAGCCACAAGGACGAGATCTGGCGCTTCACCCCGCTCAAGCGGCTGCGCGGGATCCATGACGGATCGCGCGTCACGGCCACCGGGAACCTGCTCGTCTCCGTCGCCGAGCGTGACGGACTGACGGTCGAGAGCGTCGGGACCGACGACAAGCGGATCGGCGAGGCCGGGGCACCCCGCGACCGCGTCGCCGCGCAGGCGTTCGGTTCCGTCGACACCGCGACGGTGCTGACCGTCGCCAAGGAGACCGTCCTGACCGACCCCGTGTACGTGACGGTCGACGGACCGGGGGAGGGCGAGCTGGCCTACGGCCACGCCCAGATCCGCCTGGAGCCGTTCGCCAACGCCACCTTCGTGGTGGACCAGCGCGGCGGGGGGACGATCGCCGAGAACGTCGAGTTCATCGTCGGCGACTCGGCCCACCTCGAGGTGGTGCTCATCCAGGACTGGGATGACGACGCGCTACACATGGCCAATCATCACCTGCAGGTCGGCCGCGACTCGACCCTCACCTACACCGCCGTGACCTTCGGCGGCGAACTCGTCCGGATCGCACCGCTGGCGACGTTCACCGCCCCCGGGGGCACCGTGAACATCAACGGTCTGTACTACGCGGACGACGGCCAGCACATCGAGCACCGGTTGCTCGTCGATCATTCGGTACCCCACTGCACGTCGCGGGTCCTCTACAAGGGCGCGCTGCAAGGCGATGCGACGTCGAACCTGCCCGACGCCCACACCGTGTGGATCGGCGAGGTCCTCATCCGGGCCGCCGCCGAGGGCACCGACACCTACGAGATGAACCGCAACCTCGTCCTCACCGACGGGGCCCGCGCGGATTCCGTACCGAACCTCGAGATCGAGACCGGCGAGATCGCCGGCGCCGGCCACGCCAGCGCCGTGGGACGATTCGACGAGGAGCACCTGTTCTACCTCATGTCCAGGGGCATCGCCGAGGACGTCGCCCGGCGCCTGGTCGTCCGGGGCTTCTTCGGAGAGGTGATCAACCGCATCGGCGTGCCGGAGGTACGTGACCGGATCGCCGAGGCCGTCGAGCTGGAACTGCAGTCCTCCGGGATCTGATCCCAGGCCCCCGAGAGACCACCCCCGAAGACTTCACAAAGATTGCGAGCACACCAATGACCATTCTCGAGATCAAGGGCCTGACCGCCCGCGTCGCGGCCACCGCGGACTCGGCCGAGACCGTCGACATCCTCAAGGGCGTCGACCTGACCATCGAGTCGGGGATGACCCACGCCATCATGGGCCCGAACGGCTCCGGCAAGTCGACCCTCGCCTACGTCATCGCCGGACACCCCAAGTACGAGGTCACCGGCGGTACCGTCACCCTCGACGGGGAGGACGTCCTGTCGATGGAGGTCGACGAGCGCGCCCGCGCCGGTCTGTTCCTGGCCATGCAGTACCCGACCGAGATCCCCGGGGTCTCGACCGCCAACTTCCTGCGCACCGCTGCCACCGCGGTCCGGGGCGAGGCGCCCAAGTTGCGGCACTGGGTCAAGGAGGTCAAGGAGGCAATGTCCGACCTCGACTTCGATCCGGCCTTCTCCGAGCGCAGCGTGAACGAGGGCTTCTCCGGCGGCGAGAAGAAGCGCCACGAGATCCTCCAGCTGGATCTGCTCAAGCCCAAGATCGCCGTGCTCGACGAGACCGACTCCGGTCTCGACGTGGACGCGCTGCGCGTGGTGTCGGACGGCGTCAACCGCTACCGGTCCGAGGAGAACGGCGGAATCCTCCTCATCACGCACTACACCCGCATCCTCCGCTACATCACGCCCGACCGCGTCCACGTCTTCGTGGACGGCCGGATCGCCGCCTCCGGTGGGGCGGAGTTGGCGGACGAGCTCGAGGCCGAGGGGTACGAGAAGTACCTCACGCCCGCGAACGCCTGATCGGACAGCTGGGAGAACATGACCTCGACCCTCGACATCACGGCCGTCCGCTCCGATTTCCCGATCCTGCAGCGGACGGTCCGTGACGGAAAGCCCCTGGTCTACCTGGATTCCGGGGCGACCTCGCAGCGCCCGATCCCGGTACTCGACGCGGAGCGGGACTTCCTGCTGCACTCCAACGCAGCGGTCCACCGGGGCGCACACCAACTGGCCGAGGAGGCGACCGACGCCTACGAGGACGCGCGCGCCGCGATCGCCGGGTTCGTCGGGGCCGATGTGGACGAGCTCGTCTTCACCAAGAACGCCACCGAGGCGCTCAACCTCGTCGCGTTCGCGCTCGGGGACGACCGATTCGGTCCGTACTCCGTGGGCCCGGGTGACGAGGTCGTGATCAGCGAGCTCGAGCACCACGCCAACCTGGTGCCCTGGCAGGAGTTGTGCCGCCGCACCGGCGCCACGTTGAAGTGGTACGGCGTGACCGACGACGGACGCATCGATCTCGAGTCTCTCCGGCTGACCGACGCGGTCAAGGTCGTCGCGCTGACCCATCAGTCCAACGTCACCGGCGCGGTGACCGACGTGGCACGCGTCGTGGAGGCCGCGAAGGCGGTGGGAGCGCTCGTCGTGTTGGACGCGTGCCAGTCGGTCCCGCACATGGCCGTGGACTTCCACGGACTCGGGGTGGACTTCGCCGCGTTCTCCGGACACAAGATGCTCGGCCCCACCGGCATCGGCGTGCTCTACGGTCGTCGGGAGTTGCTCCGGGCCATGCCGCCGGTGCTCACGGGCGGATCGATGATCTCCACCGTGACCATGGAGAAGTCGACCTATGCCGACCCGCCCCAGAGGTTCGAGGCCGGTGTGCCGATGGTGTCGCAGGCCGTGGGCCTCGCCGCCGCGGTGCGCTACCTCGAGGGCGTGGGGATGGAGACGGTCGCCCGGCACGAGGAGTCGCTCACCGCGGCCACCCTCGAGGCCCTCGGCCAGATCCCCGGCATCCGGATCGTCGGTCCCCGCGACATGGTCGCCCGGGGCGGTGCCGTCTCGTTCGTGGTCGACGGTGTCCACGCCCACGACGTGAGCCAGGTCCTGGACGACGACGGCGTCGCGGTACGGGTGGGCCACCACTGTGCGTGGCCGTTGCACCGCCGACTCGGCGTGCAGTCCACGGTCCGGGCCTCGTTCGCGCTGTACAACACCCTCGACGAGGTCGAGGTGCTCGCCCGGTCGCTGCGCCGGGCCCAGGAGTTCTTCGGAGTGGGAGGTGCGCGTTCGTGAAGCTCGAGCAGATGTACCAGGAGGTCATCCTGGACCACTACCGACACCCGCACCACAGCGGCCTGCGGGAGCCCTTCGGGGCCGAGGTGCATCACGTCAACCCGACCTGCGGCGACGAGCTGACGCTGCGGCTGCGGCTCTCCGACGACCGGTCGACGATCGAGGACGTGTCCTACGACGCGCAGGGGTGCTCGATCAGCCAGGCGTCCACCTCGATGATGGCCGACCTCATCGTCGGCCGGACGGTGTCGGAGTCCCTCGAGGCCTACGACGCCTTCCACGAGATGATCTCTTCCCGCGGGAAGCACGAGGGCGACGAGGAGATCCTCGACGACGCCGTCGCCCTGTCCGGGGTGTCCCGCTACCCGGCGCGCGTCAAGTGCGCGCTGCTGGGGTGGATGGCATACAGGGACGCTCTCGGCCGACAGACCGAACAGCATCAGGAGTGAAGTGACATGACCGAGCAGATGACCCCGGCCAACGACCCGTCGGTCGACGACGCGACGTCGGCGGAGGAGAACGCGACCGCGGCGGGCACCGTCTACAACGGTGAGTTCCGCCCCGACCCCAATCGTCCCGAGCAGTCGGAGGAGGACCTGGCGCTGGTCGCCGACCTCGAGGAGGCCATGCGCGACGTGGTCGATCCCGAGCTCGGGATCAACGTGGTGGACCTCGGGCTGGTCTACGACATCTGGGTCCGCCCGGGTGAGACCGAGGGTTCCACCATCGCGCGGGTGGACATGACGCTGACCTCGGCGGCCTGCCCGCTGACCGACGTGATCGAAGACCAGGCGCGCAGCGCTGTGGTGGGTTCCGACCTGGCCAACGACCTCGAGCTCAACTGGGTGTGGATGCCGCCGTGGGGCCCGCAGATGATCACGGACGACGGCCGGGAGCAGCTCCGGGCGATCGGCTTCACGGTCTGACGACCGACGGGACCGCCGCCCCCGGCCTCCCGGGGCCACCGGCGGTTCACCGGGTGTTTACCCTGGGAGCATGGCCCCACCCGCGGATGACATGGTGCCCGGAGCGCCACGAGACCACGAGCGAGGCCCGGTAGAAGCCGGGTACCCCCTGTCCAGGGCGGCCAGGTGGCTCCTGCTGCCCTCGCTTCTCCTCGCGCCGCTGTCCGGGCTTCTGTACGCCGTGGTCCGATCCACCGGGAGCTACGACCGGGATCAGGGATGGAACCTGCTGTGGAGCGCGTTCGACATCGGGGCCGAGGGGAACATCGCGGTCTGGTTCGCGGCCACGATGTGGCTGCTCGTCGGCGCCCTGGCCGCGTTGGCGGCCCTCACCTCTGAGCGGTTCCGGGCGTCGTGGTGGGTGTTCGCCACCGTGGCCGTCATCGCCTCGGCCGACGAGGCGGCACAGCTCCACGAGCGCCTCTTCTACGTGGGTGACCGCGTGGCGTCGGCGCTGCCGGGAGATCTCTACTACAGCTGGGTCATCCCCGGGGCCGCCGTCGCGTTCGTGGTCGCGGCGCTTCTCCTCCGCCTGGTCCTCGCCCTCCGTCCGCGGGTGACGATCGGGCTGATCGGCTCCGCGGTGGTGTTCCTCCTCGGCGCGCTGGTCATCGAGTCCGTCTCCGGCATCGTGGAACGCGACCAGGGGAGATCCGACCTGTATGTGGCGATCATGTACGTCGAGGAGACCTTCGAGCTGGTCGGGGTGGCGTGGGCCGTGATCGCGCTGGCCTCGATGTTCCGCGTGACCCGGAGGTCCGGGGCACTCGCCCTCACCTTCGACGGATTCCCGCCGTCACCGGAAGAGCCGGGGCCGGGACGCCGCGCGTCGGGTTAGCTCGATCGGGCAGTGACGGCGGGGCGGGGGCGCCGCCGGAGCACCGCGGCGATCATCCCCACCTTGCCGCGTACGGGCATGCACACCCACATGTCCCACATCGCCAGCGCCAGCTGGTACGAGGGACTCGCGCCGTCGAGGAACCACTGCTGACGACGGCCGCCGATCCGGCCGAATGCGCCGAACAGTTGCCTCAGGGTCCGGCCGTCGGCGCGCAGGAGAACGCGGAGCCCGATCTTGTGCAGCGCGGTGCTCGCGGGCGACCGGGGTGCCGGGATCGGGAAGCCGGTACCGATGGCGTGCACCGCACCCGGGACCGCCGCCAGCATCGAGGCGACCGAGTACCCCGTCGCCGCGTGTCCGTGACCACCGGCGGTACCGAACGCCTCGATCCGTGGGGCTCCGGACGCGCCCCCGCGGGGCAGGAGCGGGATCCGCACCCGCTCCACCTCGAGCGGTGCGTCGAGGGCCGACCGGGCGACTCCGCGTCGCAGGAGCCTCGATCGCAGCCGGGCCGCGAGGTCGGCGGGGTCCGGTGCGGGCAGCCCCGCGAGACACGTCTCCTCGAGGAGGACCCGGCCTGCGCCCAGGGGGATCGCGTACAGGAAGCTCGGGCCGAGCTCGTCGTCGTCGTGATCCGTCCGCCAGTCCATGAACAGCGCCGGGTCACCACCGAGGGCGGGGGCCGCGTCCACCGCATCCAGGACGATCCCGTAGGCGGTCTGGAGCGGCCCGGGATTGGCGGGGCCGCCGGCGCCGCGGCAGTCCACCACCCGGTGCGCCCGGGCGGTCAATGCGACCAACGCGGCATCGTCGACGGCCGTGGTCTCCACCGTCACGCCGGCCCCGAGAGGCAGTGCCTCGCGCAGGGAGTCGTTGTCGAGCACGCTGTAGGCCCGGTCCACCACGGCCCGGTCGGGGGAGTAGTGGACCGGCGCGTGGACGGAGTGCGCCAGGACGTCGACACCGCACGCCGCCACCGAGAGCCACGGGGGGAGCTGGTCGGCCCACAGGGAGAGCGTCTGGCGCCACGGCGCGTCCGGCTGCGGATCGATCGCGAGCACGCTCAGGCCCGCGGCGGCGCAGCGGGAGGCGAGCGCGCGGCCGGCCGGTCCCAGACCGACGACAGCGACGTCGTACAGCGCAGCCCCCGTAGCATCCATCACGACAGACAGTACCGCCGACGAGAGGGCATAGACGTGCCGGGAGCGTTCTACCACCAGGTCGCCGA